>NZ_BORB01000188.1:0-210 GCF_018332955.1 Lederbergia ruris | reverse complement strand
ATCAGGTTGATAGGTCCGAGGTAGAAGTGTGGTGACACATGTAGCTGACGGATACTAATCGGTCAAGGACTTAATCTAACAAAAAGCGGAAGTGCCCGTTTAGCGACGTAAAAACTTCCTAGTTTCTAACGAGATAAAGGAAACACAGTGAGTCCGATAGGACGAACTGATGTTGACTTATCGTAGGAAGAAACGTAGAAGTTTTCTAGT
>NZ_BORB01000187.1:0-225 GCF_018332955.1 Lederbergia ruris | reverse complement strand
CTGTTACCTTTTTCCATATCAGTACCCCACAAATTTGTATACGAACATTTTATCGAACAATTATCCACAAGTCGAGAATTTTATAATTTCCTAGACCAGAACAAAAGCGCAAGCGCCCGTTTAGCGACGTACAAACTTAAGGTAATAAGGTTGAACGGCTAAAGACGCGCCGTCCTGGCGCAACGCCGTTCTGACCAACATCCTGTTGGCCTGAGATAAAGGAAA
>NZ_BORB01000186.1:0-225 GCF_018332955.1 Lederbergia ruris | reverse complement strand
ACACTTTTCTTCGCTTTATCTACCAGTTTGGTTGCACGCTTGATGCCAACACCACGCTTTACAACGGGTTTCCATTCCGCCAGTACATCTTCAGGGGGTTTATCACGAATGTCAGATGGAAATGGGAATGCACGCAACGTATATAATGCGGCCTTTCCATCCCATTGTTTAAATACATCCTGAAACTCTGGGAAATAACGCTGCAAGTTATTTTGAATGCGGCCT
>NZ_BORB01000185.1:0-233 GCF_018332955.1 Lederbergia ruris | reverse complement strand
GCTTTTCTTCTTGAACCGAATTTACAGTTAAATCATTTGGCTCGTAAATCATTTTATTTACATAATTTAATATTGTATAAAAATCATTCATTATTCCACCCCCTTAAAACTCCACGTATTGTCAAAAAATCTATAGTAAAAAGTTAATCCATCCTTGACTTAAAAGGGTTTATAAATAAAAAACTTGCCACCCCCTAAATTCTGAGGATAATTGAGGTTACCAGACCACCAAC
>NZ_BORB01000184.1:0-236 GCF_018332955.1 Lederbergia ruris | reverse complement strand
GACAAACGAGAAACAACCATTTGAATCCAGCTCCAGTGCCCAGCGACTAGAAAACTTCTACGTTTCTTCCTACGATAAGTCAACATCAGTTCGTCCTATCGGACTCACTGTGTTTCCTTTATCTCGTCAGAAACTAGGAAGTTTTTACGTCGCTAAACGGGCACTTCCGCTTTTTGTTAGATTAAGTCCTTGACCGATTAGTATCCGTCAGCTACATGTGTCACCACACTTCTACC
>NZ_BORB01000183.1:0-239 GCF_018332955.1 Lederbergia ruris | reverse complement strand
TCAAACCATTGGCGTGTTTGTCAAGAGCGATTGCGGCAGCTTACCACCACATTTAGACCTTAGAGCTACTTTAGGCTTTTGTTTTCATAGAATTTTTGACACTACCAAACTCCACGTATTGTCAAAACTTATATAGTAAAAAGTTAATAAAAATCTTGATTTGTAGGGCTTAAAATGCAAAAAACTTGCCACCCCCTAAAATCTGGAGATAATTGAGGTTACCACACACCCAACATCCC
>NZ_BORB01000182.1:0-242 GCF_018332955.1 Lederbergia ruris | reverse complement strand
TGGAGATGTCGAATATTGTTTTGTATCTACATTGACGATTCCATATTTGTCTGATTTCAATTCCTCATATCGAGCACATTCAAATCCCTTTTCAGGCAACATAAGAAAGCTATTTAAATCCTCTTCAAACAATTTTGACTGAAGGATCTTTTTATCGTAATGTAGTCGATCACGATCTTTTTCTGCCATTTCCCATAATGTTTCATTGAAATGATCAACGTTTATAATCCTATTTTCCGGTA
>NZ_BORB01000181.1:0-245 GCF_018332955.1 Lederbergia ruris | reverse complement strand
CAGGGGCGACAGAAAATGTTCTTCCGGAGTAAAAGTCAATAGACTTTGACGGAGGAAGGTTATTTTCTGCGAGCCCCTAGGAGCCGGAGCTAGACACGAAGTACAAAAGTACAACTTTAAGACGTTCTGTTTCGTTCAGTTTTGAGAGTTCAAACTCTCAAAACTTTTGTTCTTTGAAAACCAGATAAAATAAGAAGATATAACAAACCGAGAAGCATCACCTTATGGATATCCATAAGAAAAAA
>NZ_BORB01000180.1:0-245 GCF_018332955.1 Lederbergia ruris | reverse complement strand
AAGTAAAAAGCCATTACAAGTAGGTGTTATTACAGTCATTCACACATTTGGAAGAGACCTTAAGTTTAATCCCCATATCCATGCTTTAGTAACGGAAGGAGCCCTTGATCAAAATAAAAAATGGGTACCTACGGGTTTTATTTCGTACGAATATTTAAGAAAGGCATGGCAGAAAGTCTTATTAGATTTATTAAAGTCGTGGTTTCCTAAGAATGAAGCCGTTACAAGACTTATTAATGATCTAT
>NZ_BORB01000179.1:0-249 GCF_018332955.1 Lederbergia ruris | reverse complement strand
ACCAATCACCTGTTTGACATCAAACTGGATGTCGTGTTGGGCGAAAAAGTGTTGAGCTAGAAGATAGATGGGATTTCCATCGACAACCAAAGTGAGATCTTCCGGAATCTCCTTCATCTTCACTAATACTTCATCAATGGCGCGAATAGCCGTGACCGTATCTCGATTGGGAGACACGGGATAAGAGAGAATGATCTTCTTGACCGCGTCAAAAAAGAAAAACAAATAGTGCCATTTTCCATTCACGCG
>NZ_BORB01000178.1:0-250 GCF_018332955.1 Lederbergia ruris | reverse complement strand
TTCTTGAGTGTTGTGTGGTAACTTCATTCTACTAGAAAGGGCGATTTTTTTGTATGTATTTTTAGTAAAAATAGGAAAGGTTGTCACAGGAAGTCGTTTTTCAACGACTTTCTGGACAGCCCCATTTAAGAATTTCCCGAATAAAATATCTCGCTCCAATATTGTAGGAAGCGCTTAAATCAGAGTGATAGCTCTTACCATTTTTAAAGGTGGCAAGATCTTTTTTATTGTTCCGCACCACAAAACCAGA
>NZ_BORB01000177.1:0-251 GCF_018332955.1 Lederbergia ruris | reverse complement strand
CCGCCACCCCATATAAAGCCGTGGATATCACCTTGAAAGAGCCCCCCTGCCACAATGGGCCTCTCCGTTAAACAGATCGAAATGGCGCGTTCCTATTTTGTTCGCCCACAAACATTTTACTCATACCGTCTACACTTGTAATAGGAGTAGATATTGCTAAAGACAAACATGTGGCACGAGCACAGGACGATAGAGGCTATGAATTTGGGAAAAGGTTGATCTTTGAGAATCGAATACACGGCTTTGAACTA
>NZ_BORB01000176.1:0-251 GCF_018332955.1 Lederbergia ruris | reverse complement strand
TTTACTGGTGACAGTTACCGTGTGAAACACGCTTTATCGAATAGCTAATTACTAAGAACATAAGGGCTGGCAAAGTTCTAAACTTCTCGCTGCATTCTTCTAAACTTTTTGCTTGCAAAATACAATGAGGAATTGAAATCAGACAAATATGGAATCGTCAATGTAGATACAAAACAATATTCGACATCTCCAAGGTTTGCGCAACAAAAAATTAGAGTCCGTATTACTTATAACGAAATTGCCATTTTGAA
>NZ_BORB01000175.1:0-252 GCF_018332955.1 Lederbergia ruris | reverse complement strand
GTTGGTGGTCTGGTAACCTCAATTATCCTCAGAATTTAGGGGGTGGCAAGTTTTTTATTTATAAACCCTTTTAAGTCAAGGATGGATTAACTTTTTACTATAGATTTTTTGACAATACGTGGAGTTTGGTAGTGTCAAAAATTCTATGAAAACAAAAGCCTAAAGTAGCTCTAAGGTCTAAATGTGGTGGTAAGCTGCCGCAATCGCTCTTGACAAACACGCCAATGGTTTGAATTCAGGCTAACAAGGGCG
>NZ_BORB01000174.1:0-253 GCF_018332955.1 Lederbergia ruris | reverse complement strand
GACGATACGATTTGATAATTTATCCCCTGCAGTGAACAAAATATTTTCTAAAGGGGAACGTGAATTAACAGATACATTTGAACGCTTTGTATTACACTTTGGTTTTCAGTATGAGTTTTGTAATCCATGTTTAGTGCAAAATAAAAGTTAAGAGAATTGCAACCAAAATGTTAGAAGGTTGCACAAAAATAAAAGGCTTGCCAGCCCTCTCAAAATACCCTACCGTTATTGGTGTCGAATCAACTAATGGTGG
>NZ_BORB01000173.1:0-253 GCF_018332955.1 Lederbergia ruris | reverse complement strand
ATAGTAGAGAAATAGCGTGCATATTCTTTTTCACATATGAAATAAAGTGAAAATAATAGCACATTACCCCAGATAAACAGCTGAATTAGTTTGAAATAGATGACCTGGAATAATGTGCTAGTTTACAGTAATAAGTTCACTTTTCTTTCCTCTCTATTTTCAACCTCCCTTTCAAATAATTGAAGAAGATAGTCATAATTATTTTCAGCTTTAATTTCATGGTAATGCTCTCTTATCCAACTTAACTTCAAGC
>NZ_BORB01000172.1:0-253 GCF_018332955.1 Lederbergia ruris | reverse complement strand
TGCTTTAAAAGAGCTGTCCGGTTTTTAAAAATGGAAAAATAGTCGACTTTGGAGAACCCTGAAAGTATGAGAGTGCTTACAAAATTAAAGGGCGAAAATTTCTGCCCACAAATACTTGACTCAAACTCCTCTTCAAACAATTTTGACTGAAGGATCTTTTTATCGTAATGTAGTCGATCACGATCTTTTTCTGCCATTTCCCATAATGTTTCATTGAAATGATCAACGTTTATAATCCTATTTTCCGGTAATA
>NZ_BORB01000171.1:0-253 GCF_018332955.1 Lederbergia ruris | reverse complement strand
GTATCGTATAGAGCGTTCAGTAAGTCCAGTTCTTTTGCAAACGTCCCCGGTTGTAAACAGTGTAATTCACCTCCATATTTCAAGACTAAGGTATTACGCTACGTTAGAGTCAAGTAAAATTATAAGCTGGATCTACGTCAATATTTAGGACACATAAAAGTTAATTTTTTTCATTGTGCTTCGAAACTTATTTAAATGTGTATTTGAAGGCTTGACATGGAGCCTCTGTGTGCGTGGTGATTTGCGAAAGACG
>NZ_BORB01000170.1:0-254 GCF_018332955.1 Lederbergia ruris | reverse complement strand
CTTTAGTCATCTACATTATAACATGTTACGAAATATTACGAAAGAATAAAAGGGAAAAATTGACAAAAAAATAAAGCCATATCAAGGCTTTTGTCCATTTTTTAAGTTTTTAGGTGTCAAACTCCCGCGCGACAACAATCGCCACGCCTTTGTGACCTGCGTCCTGCAGGCCCCCGTTTGACGCCCGCCTCACAAAAATAATTTCCACAATATGTGACCAAATTTTTAAGATATTAAAGGGGATTTTAATTTAA
>NZ_BORB01000169.1:0-254 GCF_018332955.1 Lederbergia ruris | reverse complement strand
AATTAAAAAACTCCCTTCTATTAATATGAAAAAAACTTAGCACATTATAGCAGGGAAGTCTATTTTTAATCTGGAGGAATTTGAACAATTAGCAAGTGTTTTAGATGGAACAATGTGGAGCTTTACATTATTACTAAAGCAAGCACAATTACCAAAGACAGGCGACCAACCTTTTCAATGGGAACATATTCAAATCCCTCAAGGGATTGATCGTGATAAGATCCTCCAAGGGGAATTTATTCATGAAAAGGAAA
>NZ_BORB01000168.1:0-255 GCF_018332955.1 Lederbergia ruris | reverse complement strand
GAGTCGGAGCTTATTTTTTCCATTCGGGCACCAGACCCAGCCGAGGAGCTTATTCCGACCTCCACCTTGTGGATACGCAGGACGAGGGAATGTATGGATACCAATCCCGTGATATATGGGAGGGTGAACGACCATAAGAAGTGTGGAGTTATCAAGCATGGTTATACTATTTTTAACCAAATACTACCAATTTGGTCGTTAGGATGGATAGGGGTACGTTAGAATATTCTGTATTCTGGCTATCACTCCACCCCC
>NZ_BORB01000167.1:0-255 GCF_018332955.1 Lederbergia ruris | reverse complement strand
AAGTAAAAAGCCATTACAAGTAGGTGTTATTACAGTCATTCACACATTTGGAAGAGACCTTAAGTTTAATCCCCATATCCATGCTTTAGTAACGGAAGGAGCCCTTGATCAAAATAAAAAATGGGTAGCTACGGGTTTTATTTCGTACGAATATTTAAGAAAGGCATGGCAGAAAGTCTTATTAGATTTATTAAAGTCGTGGTTTCCTAAGAATGAAGCCGTTACAAGACTTATTAATGATCTATATAACCGTTA
>NZ_BORB01000166.1:0-255 GCF_018332955.1 Lederbergia ruris | reverse complement strand
AAACACAAACACCACTAATGCAGAGTCGGAGCTTATTTTTTCCATTCGGGCACCAGACCCAGCCGAGGAGCTTATTCCGACCTCCACCTTGTGGATACGCAGGACGAGGGAATGTATGGATACCAATTCCGTGATATATGGGAGGGTGAGCGACCATAAGAAGTGTGGAGTTATCAAGCATGGTTATACTATTTTTAACCAAATACTACCAATTTGGTCGTTAGGATGGATAGGGGTACGTTAGAATATTCTGTA
>NZ_BORB01000165.1:0-255 GCF_018332955.1 Lederbergia ruris | reverse complement strand
AATTCCTTTGGGTACTGTTTCCAATTCCTTGATTCTTTCAATCCGTCTATCCCATCACTTTTATATTTACGAACCCATTCTTTCACTGTATTTTCATACATTTCATATTTTCTTGCGATAGCACTAACTGGTTTCTTTTCTTCCACCACCTTTTGTACAATCTCCATACGTTCTTCTAGCGTATGTTTGGTTATTCTTTTAGACATTAAAAATACCCCCTTCATAGTAGGAGAGAATTTTTATTATTTCTCTGTC
>NZ_BORB01000164.1:0-255 GCF_018332955.1 Lederbergia ruris | reverse complement strand
AGGAAAGTCGCATCTAGCAACAGCATTAGGTCGAAAAGCTTGTAGAAACGGATATGAGGTCCGTTTCTACAGAGTAGCTGATTTAATAGAGTTGTTGGAAAAGTCGTGGGTGGAAGGTCGATATCAAGCTCTACGTAATCGATTTAATAAAGTTGATATGATCATTCTTGATGAAATGGGATATGTGCCATTTAGTAAGGATGGGGCTGAGTTACTATTTCAGTTGATTTCCGACTGGTATGAACAGAAAAGCCT
>NZ_BORB01000163.1:0-255 GCF_018332955.1 Lederbergia ruris | reverse complement strand
AGCGCAAGTGCGGAAAACGATATAATTTGAAGCGCATTCGTCGTTTGATGATTTTATTAGGCTTAAAATCATTTATCCGCCGTTCGAATGGATATTCCACCAAAACAAGCTACGTCAACATCGAGGAGAATATTTTGAACCGGGAATTTACGGCAGACAAGCCAAATCAGAAATGGGTAACGGATATCACACATTTAAAATACAGCCTGAGTCATAAAGCTTATTTAAGTGTCATCAAAGACCTTTATGATGGTT
>NZ_BORB01000162.1:0-255 GCF_018332955.1 Lederbergia ruris | reverse complement strand
GGATCAATGCCAGGATGTTTTTTTAAAATTTCTTCGTGATTTCCCAAGGATTCAACAACTTTGGTTGTTCTTTTATTGTTTCGATAAATATCCTTAATCACAAAATAAGATGTAGAATTTTTAGAACAACTGACTTTAATGCGCACATAATCGCTCCTTAAACCAGCTTTAGTCATCTACATTATAACATGTTACGAAATATTACGAAAGAATAAAAGGGAAAAATTGACAAAAAAATAAAGCCATATCAAGGCT
>NZ_BORB01000161.1:0-255 GCF_018332955.1 Lederbergia ruris | reverse complement strand
GATATTATCCAAACGTTTGTCTATGAAACAGGTTTATTAGAAGGTCAATATAGTTTCGCTGCTGCCGTTGGTTTATTCGACTCCGTTATTAATATTATCTTGCTCATTACGGTGAACCAAATTGCGAAAAAAGTAAGCGATAACAGCTTGTGGTAAGGGGGAGCAAAATGAGAAATTTTAGTTTATCGGATAAAACCTTCGATTTGATTAACAAAATCCTTGTGGGACTCATTACGTTAATCATCGTTTATCCGC
>NZ_BORB01000160.1:0-255 GCF_018332955.1 Lederbergia ruris | reverse complement strand
CCTGGTAACGTTCTTCATTATAAAATTGGATATATCGATCAATATCCTCTACTAATTCTTCAAAGCTCTTATATTGTTTTAAATCATAAGATTCGCTTTTAAAATGGCCAAAAAAGCTTTCTACAGGTGCATTATCAATACATTTCCCAACACGGGACATGCTGCGTGTAATCTCGGCTTTTGTCGTCACCAAACGATATTCTTTCGATGTATACTGCGAACCCCGATCACTATGCAGTAAAGGCGTAGCACCTG
>NZ_BORB01000159.1:0-255 GCF_018332955.1 Lederbergia ruris | reverse complement strand
ACACTTTTCTTCGCTTTATCTACCAGTTTGGTTGCACGCTTGATGCCAACACCACGCTTTACAACGGGTTTCCATTCCGCCAGTACATCTTCAGGGGGTTTATCACGAATGTCAGATGGAAATGGGAGTGCACGCAACGTATATAATGCGGCCTTTCCATCCCATTGTTTAAATACATCCTGAAACTCTGGGAAATAACGCTGCAAGTTATTTTGAATGCGTCCTTCTGTGACAGTCTGTTGTTTGATGAGTTGA
>NZ_BORB01000158.1:0-255 GCF_018332955.1 Lederbergia ruris | reverse complement strand
CGTTTGCCTGGCAACGTCCTACTCTCACAAGGGGAAGCCCCTTATTACCATCGGCGCTGAAGAGCTTAACTGCCGTGTTCGGGATGGGAACGGGTGTGACCTCTTCGCGATTGCCACCAGACTATAAACTTACACAGGATGTGTAAGGATTGTAGAGAGTTTATTCTCTCAAAACCAGATAAAGAAGAAGACAAACGAGAAACAACCATTTGAATCCAGCTCCAGTGCCCAGCGACTAGAAAACTTCTACGTTTC
>NZ_BORB01000157.1:0-255 GCF_018332955.1 Lederbergia ruris | reverse complement strand
TAGAGGATTAAAAAGAATACAGTTCTATTATTTTTTCTAAGGATAATTTATTCGGATTACACATATCAACAAAATAAGGTAACTGCCATTTTTGAGTTTTCATCGCTTGTTTACTACTCGGACTATCTCAGCTAGGATAAACTCTTATTGCCATTTTGCCCTTTGTTGAAGTAGACCTAAGAATGTTCTGTTTTAAAAGAACTTCTTTTGGAAAAATAAATTGACCAAACTCATTTTCATTTTTAAAGGTAGTTA
>NZ_BORB01000156.1:0-255 GCF_018332955.1 Lederbergia ruris | reverse complement strand
AATTCAATGAGCAGCTTCTCTCCATCATAGGCAGCGAGTGCCTTCCGAATGGCCTTGTAACGGGAATGGCCCCGAAAAATCCTCTGAATGTCGCGTGCCACATGGAAGCGGTCAATAGTGAAGAAGGTATTGGATGGAAAGTACTCCCGGCAGGCTGTGATCCAGTTCGCTCCATCCCCGTTAATGACGAGTAGGTGTGTCAGGGGGTCATAGTCAAATGTCTCCACCAGAAATGTCTCAAAGTCCTCCCAGAAA
>NZ_BORB01000155.1:0-255 GCF_018332955.1 Lederbergia ruris | reverse complement strand
AATTCAATGAGCAGCTTCTCTCCATCATAGGCAGCGAGTGCCTTCCGAATGGCCTTGTAACGGGAATGGCCCCGAAAAATCCTCTGAATGTCGCGTGCCACATGGAAGCGGTCAATAGTGAAGAAGGCATTGGATGGAAAGTACTCCCGGCAGGCTGTGATCCAGTTCGCTCCATCCCCGTTAATGACGAGTAGGTGTGTCAGGGGGTCATAGTCAAATGTCTCCACCAGAAATGTCTCAAAGTCCTCCCAGAAA
>NZ_BORB01000154.1:0-255 GCF_018332955.1 Lederbergia ruris | reverse complement strand
CAGGGGCGACAGAAAATGTTCTTCCGGAGTAAAAGTCAATAGACTTTGACGGAGGAAGGTTATTTTCTGCGAGCCCCTAGGAGCCGGAGCTAGACACGAAGTACAAAAGTACAACTTTAAGACGTTCAGTTTCGTTCAGTTTTGAGAGTTCAAACTCTCAAAACTTTTGTTCTTTGAAAACCAGATAAAATAAGAAGATATAACAAACCGAGAAGCATCGCCTTATGGATATCCATAAGAAAAAATGACCTTTTC
>NZ_BORB01000153.1:0-255 GCF_018332955.1 Lederbergia ruris | reverse complement strand
TGCTAAAGACAAACATGTGGCACGAGCACAGGACGATAGAGGCTATGAATTTGGGAAAAGGTTGATCTTTGAGAATCGAATACACGGCTTTGAACTACTACTAGAATGGATTTTCAAGCTTCAAAAAAAACATGATAAAAGCCATGTCATTATTGGAGCTGAGCCAACAGGTCACTATTGGATGAGCTTAGGTTATTATCTGACGAGCAAAGATTATGACTTTGTATTGGTTAACCCGATGCATGTCAAGAAGTC
>NZ_BORB01000152.1:0-255 GCF_018332955.1 Lederbergia ruris | reverse complement strand
GCGCGCTTTACGCCCAATAATTCCGGACAACGCTTGCCACCTACGTATTACCGCGGCTGCTGGCACGTAGTTAGCCGTGGCTTTCTGGTCAGGTACCGTCAAGGTACCGGCAGTAACTCCGGTACTTATTCTTCCCTGATAACAGAGTTTTACGATCCGAAGACCTTCTTCACTCACGCGGCGTTGCTCCGTCAGACTTTCGTCCATTGCGGAAGATTCCCTACTGCTGCCTCCCGTAGGAGTCTGGGCCGTGTC
>NZ_BORB01000151.1:0-255 GCF_018332955.1 Lederbergia ruris | reverse complement strand
CCCCCCCCCCCCCCCCCCCCCCCCCCCCCCCCCCCCCCCCCCCCCCCCCCCCCCCCCCCCCCCCCCCCCCCCCCCCCCCCCCCCCCCCCCCCCCCCCCCCCCCCCCCCCCCCCCCCCCCCCCCCCCCCCCCCCCCCCCCCCCCCCCCCCCCCCCCCCCCCCCCCCCCCCCCCCCCCCCCCCCCCCCCCCCCCCCCCCCCCCCCCCCCCCCCCCCCCCCCCCCCCCCCCCCCCCCCCCCCCCCCCCCCCCCCCCCC
>NZ_BORB01000150.1:0-255 GCF_018332955.1 Lederbergia ruris | reverse complement strand
AGTGTTGAGCTAGAAGATAGATGGGATTTCCATCGACTACAAAAGTGAGATCTTCTGGAATCTCCTTCATCTTTACCAACACTTCATCAATGGCATGAATAGCCGTGAGGGTATCACGATTTGGCGATACGGGATAGGAAAGAATAATTTTCTTTACCGCGTCAAAAAAGAAAAACAAATAGTGCCATTTTCCGTTCACGCGGATATAGGTTTCATCTCCACAGAATTGATCCGAGAGCTCATAAGGATAATAAT
>NZ_BORB01000149.1:0-255 GCF_018332955.1 Lederbergia ruris | reverse complement strand
AAGAACCGCCTGCGCGCGCTTTACGCCCAATAATTCCGGACAACGCTTGCCACCTACGTATTACCGCGGCTGCTGGCACGTAGTTAGCCGTGGCTTTCTGGTCAGGTACCGTCAAGGTACCGGCAGTGACTCCGGTACTTGTTCTTCCCTGATAACAGAGTTTTACGATCCGAAGACCTTCTTCACTCACGCGGCGTTGCTCCGTCAGACTTTCGTCCATTGCGGAAGATTCCCTACTGCTGCCTCCCGTAGGAG
>NZ_BORB01000148.1:0-255 GCF_018332955.1 Lederbergia ruris | reverse complement strand
AAAAGCGTCTTGAAGAAATCGCTTGTGATTTGTTTTCTAAGTGGAAATGCGAAATTTTAGAAATAAATGCCGAAAAAGACCATCTTCATATATTATTTGATGCTCCTCCGCAAATTCATTTATCGAACACGGTCAATAGTTTTAAAACCGTGACCTCCAGGTATATACGAAAAGAGTTCGAGGAATATCTTAAACCCTATTATTGGAAACCGTATTTTTGGAGTAAAAGCTACCTTCTGCTTACAACAGGGGGAG
>NZ_BORB01000147.1:0-255 GCF_018332955.1 Lederbergia ruris | reverse complement strand
AATAGCTCACTGGTCGAGTGACTCTGCGCCGAAAATGTACCGGGGCTAAACGGATCACCGAAACTGCGGATTGACACCGATGGTGTCAGTGGTAGGAGAGCGTTCCAAGGGCTGTGAAGCTAGACCGCAAGGACTAGTGGAGCGCTTGGAAGTGAGAATGCCGGTATGAGTAGCGAAAGAAGGGTGAGAATCCCTTCCACCGAATGCCTAAGGTTTCCTGAGGAAGGCTCGTCCGCTCAGGGTTAGTCGGGACCT
>NZ_BORB01000146.1:0-255 GCF_018332955.1 Lederbergia ruris | reverse complement strand
GGAAGAGAAAGAAAAATCGATTCCCTGAGTAGCGGCGAGCGAAAGGGGAAAAGCCCAAACCAAGAGGCTTGCCTCTTGGGGTTGTAGGACACTCGATATGGAGTTACAAAGGAACGGGGTAAACGAAGTGGCCTGGAAAGGCCGGCCAGAGAAGGTAACAGCCCTGTAATTGAAACTTCGTTCCCTCCCGAGTGGATCCTGAGTACGGCGGGACACGTGGAATCCCGTCGGAAGCTGGGAGGACCATCTCCCAAG
>NZ_BORB01000145.1:0-255 GCF_018332955.1 Lederbergia ruris | reverse complement strand
ATTATTATCCTTATGAGCTCTCGGATCAATTCTGTGGAGATGAAACCTATATCCGCGTGAACGGAAAATGGCACTATTTGTTTTTCTTTTTTGACGCGGTAAAGAAAATTATTCTTTCCTATCCCGTGTCGCCAAATCGTGATACCCTCACGGCTATTCATGCCATTGATGAAGTGTTGGTAAAGATGAAGGAGATTCCAGAAGATCTCACTTTTGTAGTCGATGGAAATCCCATCTATCTTCTAGCTCAACACT
>NZ_BORB01000144.1:0-261 GCF_018332955.1 Lederbergia ruris | reverse complement strand
AGGGATTTTGGTGTCGTGTGGTAACCTCATCAAACCTTAAAATTCAGGGGGTGGCAAGTTTTTTGCATTCATTCCCCTATAAATCAAGAGGTTATTAACTTTTTACTATAGATTATTTGACAATACGCTGTTTATGGTAGTGTCAAAAATTCTATGAAAACAAAAGCCTAAAGTAGCTCTAAGGTCTAAATGTGGTGGTAAGCTGCCGCAATCGCTCTTGACAAACACGCCAATGGTTTGAATTCAGGCTAACAAGGGCGA
>NZ_BORB01000143.1:0-267 GCF_018332955.1 Lederbergia ruris | reverse complement strand
CCCGCCACCCCATATAAAGCCGTGGATATCACCTTGAAAGAGCCCCCCTGCCACAATGGGCCTCTCCGTTAAACAGATCGAAATGGCGCGTTCCTATTTTGTTCGCCCACAAACATTTTACTCATACTGAAGAGGATTTAAATAGCTTTCTTATGTTGCCTGAAAAGGGATTTGAATGTGCTCGATATGAGGAATTGAAATCAGACAAATATGGAATCGTCAATGTAGATACAAAACAATATTCGACATCTCCAAGGTTTGCGCAAC
>NZ_BORB01000142.1:0-270 GCF_018332955.1 Lederbergia ruris | reverse complement strand
CTGTTACCTTTTTCCATATCAGTACCCCACAAATTTGTATACGAACATTTTATCGAACAATTATCCACAAGTCGAGAATTTTATAATTTCCTAGACCAGAACAAAAGCGCAAGCGCCCGTTTAGCGAAGTACAAACTTTGGTCATAAGGTTGAACGGCTAAAATCGCGCCGTCCTGGCGCAACGCCGTTCTGACCAACATCCTGTTGGCCTGAGATAAAGGAAACACGATGAACCACGAAAAGCGGAAGGCGGTTGTTTAGGGGCGACAA
>NZ_BORB01000141.1:0-270 GCF_018332955.1 Lederbergia ruris | reverse complement strand
TGTTTATGGCAAACTAATAATGTAGGGATTGGCATTTAATTTATGTATGGCCCGTAGGGCATACATAAATTAAATACGCCACTTGCCAACTCCTCCAAATAACTTTAAACTCCTCGTTGGACCAACAACGTTCGACAGGAGGTTATTAGGAGATGTTAGCAGTGGCACAAATTGATTATATCAGACATGAGGTAAATCAAAAAGGTGAATCCTATGCCGATGTGGCAAGGAGAATGGAAGTTGACCCACGTACAGTTAGTAAGTATGCAA
>NZ_BORB01000140.1:0-274 GCF_018332955.1 Lederbergia ruris | reverse complement strand
TCTGGTTTTGTGGTGCGGAACAATAAAAAAGATCTTGCCACCTTTAAAAATGGTAAGAGCTATCACTCTGATTTAAGCGCTTCCTACAATATTGGAGCGAGATATTTTATTCGGGAAATTCTTAAATCCTTTTCTGAAAAGAAAAGGTTGGCAGTTGAGGCAAAGGTTCCTGAACTGTCAGCTAGAACTCGGCTTACTTTGGCTTCATTCATTAACTTACATCAGGCGCTTAGTGCCAATGGCAACTAAACATGCGTGACGTAAGCTGTATTTA
>NZ_BORB01000139.1:0-277 GCF_018332955.1 Lederbergia ruris | reverse complement strand
GTCTTTCGCAAATCACCACGCACACAGAGGCTCCATGTCAAGCCTTCAAATACACATTTAAATAAGTTTCGAAGCACAATGAAAAAAATTAACTTTTATGTGTCCTAAATATTGACGTAGATCCAAAAATTAACTTTTATGTGTCCTAAATGTATTTGGCAAGTAAAAAATGTATGAAATGGCATTTAAAAATGCATGCCACTTGTCGCCTCCAATTATTGCTGTATTAATGATTCTTTATAACGAAAACTCTCACCGTTAAATAGTAGTAAATGTG
>NZ_BORB01000138.1:0-278 GCF_018332955.1 Lederbergia ruris | reverse complement strand
GAACGTCTTAAAGTTGTACTTTTGTACTTCGTGTCTAGCTCCGGCTCCTAGGGGCTCGCAGAAAATAACCTTCCTCCGTCAAAGTCTATTGACTTTTACTCCAGAAGAACATTTTCTGTCGCCCCTGAACAGTCGCCTCTGCTTTTCTCCATAGAAAGGAGGTGATCCAGCCGCACCTTCCGATACGGCTACCTTGTTACGACTTCACCCCAATCATCTGTCCCACCTTCGGCGGCTGGCTCCAAAAGGTTACCTCACCGACTTCGGGTGTTACAAAC
>NZ_BORB01000137.1:0-282 GCF_018332955.1 Lederbergia ruris | reverse complement strand
CGGGATGGGAACGGGTGTGACCTCTTCGCGATTGCCACCAGACTATAAGCTTACACAGGATGTGTAAGGATTGTAGAGAGTTTATTCTCTCAAAACCAGATAAAGAAGAAGACAAACGAGAAACAACAATTTGAATCCAGCTCCAGTGCCCAGCAACTAGAAAACTTCTACGTTTCTTCCTACGATAAGTCAACATCAGTTCGTCCTATCGGACTCACTGTGTTTCCTTTATCTCGTTAGAAACTAGGAAGTTTTTACGTCGCTAAACGGGCACTTCCGCTT
>NZ_BORB01000136.1:0-286 GCF_018332955.1 Lederbergia ruris | reverse complement strand
CCGCCATGAACGGCAAAATAGTGCCGGGAGAGGGAGAAACTCTACAAAAAAAGGTTCCAAGCAAATTTTTTATTGCTTGGAACCTTTTTATTTACTATTTTTGGCTAGTTATGTCCCAGCCTCTTTTCTATCTGCTGATTCAGGATTTTTCTTTGTCTAGCTCCAGCGCCCAGCGACTAGCAAACTTTCGGTGCCTGCTTGCGTAAGTCAACATCGATTCACCCTTCGGTGTCTAGCTACAGGCGGTAGGGGCTCGAGGTCAAATAACCCTAAACCTAGGAAGGGA
>NZ_BORB01000135.1:0-286 GCF_018332955.1 Lederbergia ruris | reverse complement strand
TTAGACAACCAGGATGTTGGCTTAGAAGCAGCCACCATTGAAAGAGTGCGTAATAGCTCACTGGTCGAGTGACTCTGCGCCGAAAATGTACCGGGGCTAAACGGATCACCGAAACTGCGGATTGACATATTGATGCATATTTTCCTTTGGAAAAATGCCGTGTCAGTGGTAGGAGAGCGTTCCAAGGGCTGTGAAGCTAGACCGTAAGGACTAGTGGAGCGCTTGGAAGTGAGAATGCCGGTATGAGTAGCGAAAGAAGGGTGAGAATCCCTTCCACCGAATGCCT
>NZ_BORB01000134.1:0-294 GCF_018332955.1 Lederbergia ruris | reverse complement strand
CGCGACAACAATCGCCACGCCTTTGTGACCTGCGTCCTGCAGGCCCCCGTTTGACGCCCGCCTCACAAAAATAATTTCCACAATATGTGACCAAATTTTTAAGATATTAAAGGGGATTTTAATTTAAAGGAAATTCCAATTGACGCGTTTTACTAGATTCAGTAAACTCTCATCTTTGACACCTAAAACCGCCTCAAGTGCTGTAAAATCAACACTTTTGGCGGTTTTTTTAGAGCCTAAAACTGCGTACTATTTTCCTTTTTTGGTTTGTTTTAAAATTTTTTTCATGTTTTT
>NZ_BORB01000133.1:0-306 GCF_018332955.1 Lederbergia ruris | reverse complement strand
TTAGACAACCAGGATGTTGGCTTAGAAGCAGCCACCATTGAAAGAGTGCGTAATAGCTCACTGGTCGAGTGACTCTGCGCCGAAAATGTACCGGGGCTAAACGGATCACCGAAACTGCGGATTGACACCGATGGTGTCAGTGGTAGGAGAGCGTTCCAAGGGCTGTGAAGCTAGACCGTAAGGACTAGTGGAGCGCTTGGAAGTGAGAATGCCGGTATGAGTAGCGAAAGAAGGGTGAGAATCCCTTCCACCGAATGCCTAAGGTTTCCTGAGGAAGGCTCGTCCGCTCAGGGTTAGTCGGGACCT
>NZ_BORB01000132.1:0-312 GCF_018332955.1 Lederbergia ruris | reverse complement strand
GACGCTTTTTTACGGATTCGTTAATGACAGGGTGCCTATATTTTGTGGCAACAACTAAATGGTAAGTGAGTTTATATACAGCATGTCTATTTCTGTTATATTGCATTTTATAGCACTCCTTATTGAGACAACAGCTAATTTATTATATAATGAGTATAACATAAAAAAGGGAAGGAGGGTTGCTCGATGAAACAAACAAAAACTATTTCAACAAAGGTAATCTCCCACGGATCAAAAACGTTTGATCCCACCCTAGAGATTTACAGAAGAGCGTTAGCTTTTATTGTTGATGTTATCGATAAAGAGTGGGAC
>NZ_BORB01000131.1:0-327 GCF_018332955.1 Lederbergia ruris | reverse complement strand
GCTGTCTATAGGTTTTCTTCTTCTTTTTCCTCTCAAGTAATAAGGAAAGTTGCTTTGTTCTCATAAAAGCATGAAGGCTCAATACCTGATTAGCCTTTTTATAAGATCTTCTGCTGTACAAACCAAAACGACCCACCATTCGAAAATGCTTAGGTTGAATATGTTGTATTATTTTATAAAGAAATCTATATACAGAAAGAGTTTCATCCACCCTTTTCTCAGTTTGGTGATCTTCATACCAAAAATGAACAGTTTCCCCATCATATTTTAATATTCTATATTCTGCAATAGCTGGTCTAGCCAAATACCTACCTATGTATTTCGCCG
>NZ_BORB01000130.1:0-363 GCF_018332955.1 Lederbergia ruris | reverse complement strand
GGATAGACGGATTGAAAGAATCAAGGAATTGGAAACAGTACCCAAAGGAATTAAAAAGACAAGCTGTAGCGTTCTATCTTGAACAAGGAAATAGCTTAAAGGTAACATGTGAACAATTTAATATTTCCTCCACTTCCGTTTTACGTCGTTGGATAAAGCTTTATACTAGTGGTAAAGCAATAAAATCCACTGGTAAAGGAAGCGTTAAAATGAACGGAGGACGTAAAACAACATTCAAAGAGCGTATTGAGATTGTACAATATGCGATTGCCAATGATTTCAATTATCATCAAGCTGCAGAAAAGTATGAGGTTTCGTACCAACAAGTTTATAGCTGGGTTCGTAAATATCAGAAAGATGGAG
>NZ_BORB01000129.1:0-365 GCF_018332955.1 Lederbergia ruris | reverse complement strand
CTTCACGTACGGTTTGATGAGGGGGGACAGGAAAAGGAATTGCCCTCTTGTCTGGCTTAGTAAGGTGGAAAACTCTGAACCCCGAGGACAAAGAGGACAATATCTAATTCCTGTTTTCTACTCTACAGCCAGGAAACTATAAAATCCTAGCTTGTGGATAAGTTCTAATAGTGGGTAGTGACGTCTGGCTCCAGCGCCCAGCGACTAGCAAACTTTCGGTGCCTTCCTACGATAAGTCAACATCAGTTCGCCTTTCAATGTCTAGCTGCAGGCGGTAGGGGCTCGAGGTCAAATAACCTGGAATTCTGGAAGGGAAAGAACGCCCTTCCAGATTCCAGAACATTTGCTTGTCGCCCCTGAACAAC
>NZ_BORB01000128.1:0-370 GCF_018332955.1 Lederbergia ruris | reverse complement strand
TTTAAGGGGGTGGAATAATGAATGATTTTTATACAATATTAAATTATGTAAATAAAATGATTTACGAGCCAAATGATTTAACTGTAAATTCGGTTCAAGAAGAAAAGCAAAATTCTAGGTATGGTGCTGGTACATTTCGGTTATCTTCGAGAACAGTTCGTTTCAGAGTTGCAATATATAACTCCGACCAAAGTAGGGCAGTTTGTTGCATTTTGGGAAAAAGACGAAAGTAATAAAAATCACCCCTACTTATATGAGGAAGCCCCTGATTTATTGGTTATAACTACCTTTAAAAATGAAAATGAGTTTGGTCAATTTATTTTTCCAAAAGAAGTTCTTTTAAAACAGAACATTCTTAGGTCTACTTCAA
>NZ_BORB01000127.1:0-386 GCF_018332955.1 Lederbergia ruris | reverse complement strand
AAGGTGGGACAGATGATTGGGGTGAAGTCGTAACAAGGTAGCCGTATCGGAAGGTGCGGCTGGATCACCTCCTTTCTAAGGAATATTACGAAAGAATGTTCATGGAACATTCTACAAAAAGACGTTCAGTTTCGTTCAGTTTTGAGAGTTCAAACTCTCAAAACTTTTGTTCTTTGAAAACCAGATAAAATAAGAAGATATAACAAACCGAGAAGCATCACCTTATGGATTGTATCCATAAGATTAAGAAACGTTTTTAACGATTAAGTTGTTAAGGGCGCACGGTGGATGCCTTGGCACTAGGAGCCGATGAAGGACGGGACTAACACCGATATGCTTCGGGGAGCTGTAAGCAAGCGTAGATCCGAAGATTTCCGAATGGGGAA
>NZ_BORB01000126.1:0-402 GCF_018332955.1 Lederbergia ruris | reverse complement strand
GAATGGGTTCACCGCCTAACTTCTCAATGAGAAGATTGACAATACCAGTCGTAGGATCTAAAAAGGCAATAATCATCCCGACCACTACCACAACGGAAATAAAATGTGGGGCATATGTTAAAGTCTGCGTCCATTTTTTAAAGGCGCCATTTCGAAGTTCATTTAACATTAAGGCGAAAATAATCGGTAGTGGAAATAAACATAATTGGTACAAACTGATAAGTAATGTATTTTTTAATAATCGCCAAAAATAATAGGAATTAAAAAAGCGTTCGAAGTGATCGAATCCAACCCAAGGACTTCCCATAATCCCCATCGTGGCAAAAAAGTCCTTAAAAGCGATTTGCACCCCATACATCGGAATATAGTGAAAAATGACGAAAAAAGTGAGCGCTGGTAATA
>NZ_BORB01000125.1:0-417 GCF_018332955.1 Lederbergia ruris | reverse complement strand
GAAACATCCGTTGTAAACCTTCCAATAAGCATTCTGTATTTTCCGAAGGAAAAACTTGAAAATAAAAGCTATTACTATACGGAAACGACATCACTAAGTACGGTAAATCGATCGTTTCTGAATCATAGTTAAATGGCCCAGTTCCAAAGTCAACTTGAGCTGTACCTGGTATAGATTCAAGAGGTAAGGCTGCTTCTGTCATCGATTCCTTTAATTCCTTTTTTCTTTTGGATACATAATCGCGTACAGTGCGGTCTGACCCTGTAAAGCTATGAAAATCTCTTAATTGCTCATACATTTTTTTAGCTGTTCTCTGATACTTCTTTTTCTTCTTTAAATCTTCTTTAATCCACTTATCTATAATGGGCTTAACTGGCTCCATTACCCGTGCTTTTCGTTTTTGCTTTTTCTTTCTTT
>NZ_BORB01000124.1:0-422 GCF_018332955.1 Lederbergia ruris | reverse complement strand
GCTTATAATTTTACTTGACTCTAACGTAGCGTAATACCTTAGTCTTGAAATATGGAGGTGAATTACACTGTTTACAACCGGGGACGTTTGCAAAAGAACTGGACTTACTGAACGCTCTATACGATACTATTCTAATTTGGATTTATTAAAAGCAAGGAAGAATGCCAACGGCCAGTTAGTTTTATCCAAATTAGATTTAGAAAAAATTATACAAATACTCGCTGCGAAGATTACAGGTTATAAACTTAAAGATTTAAAAGACCGACAACCTTCATTAGGATTAATTAAAAAGGACTTATGGATCTACGTCAATATTTAGGACACATAAAAGTTAATTTTTTTCATTGTGCTTCGAAACTTATTTAAATGTGTATTTGAAGGCTTGACATGGAGCCTCTGTGTGCGTGGTGATTTGCGAAAGA
>NZ_BORB01000123.1:0-427 GCF_018332955.1 Lederbergia ruris | reverse complement strand
TTTAATGTAATATTTTTTTCGTAGGAGAAGTGAATGAAGTACTTTTTTCCTTTTTTCACTAATGTAGGATTGTTTTCTTTCCAGTCTGAAATATTTCTCTTTTTAAAATTTTTATCGTTGATGGTTACATCGATCCAAACCCAATCATTCTTTAAGAAAACTTTTAATTTTACTTGATTGGTAGATGTTTTTTCATACATATTTGTTTTATAAAAAACCGGAAAAGCTTCGTGATCAATGGATAGAGTAGGTGGTTTCTTTTTAAATCTCTTGCCACCCGCAAGAGCGGTTGATTTTTCCTTTACCCAATTTTCCAGATTGGATTTGTAACTACTTACAATACCGAAAGCTTTGGAAATAGCGGATCTTCTAAAATAACTAGGAAACTTATAAAAAGTGGTTGTGAAATCATATTTAGGAGAAGGGT
>NZ_BORB01000122.1:0-444 GCF_018332955.1 Lederbergia ruris | reverse complement strand
ACCCTTCTCCTAAATATGATTTCACAACCACTTTTTATAAGTTTCCTAGTTATTTTAGAAGATCCGCTATTTCCAAAGCTTTCGGTATTGTAAGTAGTTACAAATCCAATCTGGAAAATTGGGTAAAAGAAAAATCAACCGCTCTTGCGGGCGGCAAGAGATTTAAAAAGAAACCACCTACTCTATCTATTGATCACGAAGCTTTCCCGGTTTTTTATAAAACAAATATGTATGAAAAAACAGCTACCAATCAAGTAAAATTAAAAGTTTTCTTAAAGAATGATTGGGTTTGGATCGATGTAACCATCAACGATAAAAATTTTAAAAAGAGAAATATTTCAGATTGGAAAGAAAACAATCCTACATTAGTGAAAAAAGGAAAAAAGTATTTCATTCACTTCTCCTACGAAAAAAATATTACATTAAACAACAAAAAAACAAAGG
>NZ_BORB01000121.1:0-461 GCF_018332955.1 Lederbergia ruris | reverse complement strand
GACCTTCTAATAAACCTGTTTCATAGACAAACGTTTGGATAATATCGGATGTTTCCGAGTTCAAGGAGTTTTGTAAGAGTAATACTTTTTCAAAACCGACCGACATAAATTTACCGATATTCAAAATAAATAGAATCACGATCGTTGGTAAAATAGCCGGAATATTAATGTGTAGAATCCGTTGGAATCGAGTCGCACCATCCACCTTAGCTGCTTCTAAAAGTTCTGGATTCACACCTGCTAGTGCAGCTAAATAAATAATCGATCCCCAACCAAGACCTTGCCATTCACCAGACCATACATAGATGTGCCGGAACCAGCTTGGACTTGTAAGGAATTGAATGGGTTCACCGCCTAACTTCTCAATGAGAAGATTGACAATACCAGTCGTAGGATCTAAAAAGGCAATAATCATCCCGACCACTACCACAACGGAAATAAAATGTGGGGCATATGTTAAA
>NZ_BORB01000120.1:0-466 GCF_018332955.1 Lederbergia ruris | reverse complement strand
TTTCCTTTATCTCAGGCCAACAGGATGTTGGTCAGAACGGCGTTGCGCCAGGACGGCGCGATTTTAGCCGTTCAGCCTTATTATCCAAGTTTGTACGTCGCTAAACGGGCGCTTGCGCTTTTGTTCTGGTTAAGGAAATTATAAAATTTGTCGCTTGTGGATAACTGTTTACGTTGCGGTAGACATCCAGCTCCAGCGCCCAGCGACTAGCAAACTTTCGGTGCCTTCCTACGATAAGTCAACATCGATTCACCCTTTGGTGTCTAGCTACAGGCGGTAGGGGCTCGAGGTCAAATAACCCTGAACCTAGGAAGGGAAAAACCGCCCTTCCTAGGTTCAGGAATATTTGCTTGTCGCCCCTAAACAACCGCCTTCCGCTTTTCGTGGTTCATCGTGTTTCCTTTATCTCAGGCCAACAGGATGTTGGTCAGAACGGCGTTGCGCCAGGACGGCGCGTCTTTAGCCG
>NZ_BORB01000119.1:0-469 GCF_018332955.1 Lederbergia ruris | reverse complement strand
TGAATCGATGTTGACTTATCGTAGGAAGGCACCGAAAGTTTGCTAGTCGCTGGGCGCTGGAGCTGGATGTCAAACCGCAACGTAAACAGTTATCCACAAGTCGAGAATTTTATAATTTCCTAGACCACAAGAAAAGCGCAAGCGCCCGTTTAGCGACGTACAAACTTTTTAGGGGCCTAACGAGATAAAGGAAACACGATGAACCCGAAGGGTGAATCGATGTTGACTTATCGTAGGAGGGCACCGAAAGTTTGCTAGTCGCTGGGCGCTGGAGCTGGCCCTAACATTAGCCAAAATTTGTACTTTCTTATCCTTCAAAAAAACAAAGACATCTTCCCAAATTGATATGCTCCCTTTATAGTAGACAGAGAAATAATAAAAATTCTCTCCTACTATGAAGGGGGTATTTTTAATGTCTAAAAGAATAACCAAACATACGCTAGAAGAACGTATGGAGATTGTACAAAAG
>NZ_BORB01000118.1:0-514 GCF_018332955.1 Lederbergia ruris | reverse complement strand
TCCAGTACTAGTATGGCCCAGGGGATCCTTGGACCGTTAATTCATATATCGAAGTAGCAGGTTGTTGCCCCGCCTGATGTTGCCACTACTTGCTCATGACAGTTTTTTTAGGCAATGCAAACTACTATTTGATATTTTTTTCCAAGTACAGTTGTAGGGTACTCCTTATACTGATTCTTCTGAGCCTGTACGGGGATCATTAGTTACTGATGTAGTAGGAGTTGAGCTTCACAAATTAACCAGGTAAGCCCAAATTTATTTTCTGCTTGGACAGGTCCACCTCACATGGGTCTGTCTAATATATTAAAAGAGGGATTTTCTTTGCTGTATTGCAGCCCAGTATATCTGTTACTTACAGTAGTAGTCCATTATTGCTGGCCTAGGGGCTTTTGCTCCTACACGAACACCACTCTGTAAAATTTGAGGTCGTCCTTAGAGTCAAACCATTCATGGAGCGCTCTGTGCATCTACCAACTATCGCTAAGCATTCACTTGGTTGGTTTAAGTGGAGGCA
>NZ_BORB01000117.1:0-522 GCF_018332955.1 Lederbergia ruris | reverse complement strand
ATAGTAATAGCTTTTATTTTCAAGTTTTTCCTTCGGAAAATACAGAATGCTTATTGGAAGGTTTACAACGGATGTTTCAACATATGGGCGGGGTTCCGAAGACGATACGATTTGATAATTTATCCCCAGCAGTGAACAAAATATTTTCTAAAGGGGAACGTGAATTAACGGATACATTTGAACGCTTTGTATTACACTTTGGTTTTCAGTATGAGTTTTGTAATCCAGGTAAAGGCAATGAAAAAGGCCATGTAGAAGCAATGGTGAAATATGTAAGAAACAACTTTTTATTACCGGAAAATAGGATTATAAATGTCGATCATTTCAATGAAACATTATGGGAAATGGCAGAAAAAGATCGTGATCGACTACATTACGATAAAAAGATCCTTCAATCAAAATTGTTTGAAGAGGATTTTAATAGCTTTCTTATGTTGCCTGAAAAGGGATTTGAATGTGCTCGATATGAGGAATTGAAATCAGACAAATATGGAATCGTCAATGTAGATACAAAACAATATT
>NZ_BORB01000116.1:0-534 GCF_018332955.1 Lederbergia ruris | reverse complement strand
TCCCTAGGCGCAAGCCTTAAGACCCCTGAAAGATGATCAGGTTGATAGGTCCGAGGTAGAAGTGTGGTGACACATGTAGCTGACGGATACTAATCGGTCAAGGACTTAATCTAACAAAAAGCGGAAGCGCCTGTCCATCGACGTACAAACATCCTAGCTTCTGACGAGATAAAGGAAACACGGCGAAGAATGAGCCGATGTTGACTTATCGTAGGAAGAAGCGTAGATGTTTGCTAGTCGATAGGCGCTGGAGCTAGATTTCAAAAGATTGACGCTTCTTGAGTTTGTCTTCTTCTTTATCTGGTTTTGAGAGAATAAACTCTCTACAATCCTTACATATTCTGTGTAAGTTTATAGTCTGGTGGCAATAGCGAAGAGGTCACACCCGTTCCCATCCCGAACACGGCAGTTAAGCTCTTCAGCGCCGATGGTAATAAGGGGCTTCCCCTTGTGAGAGTAGGACGTTGCCAGGCAAATGGAGGATTAGCTCAGCTGGGAGAGCATCTGCCTTACAAGCAGAGGGTCGGCGGTTCG
>NZ_BORB01000115.1:0-585 GCF_018332955.1 Lederbergia ruris | reverse complement strand
GGAAGAAAATGAAGAAGTGGAGGTAGTCTGTCCTTTTTGTGATGGCACCATGCGACAAGCGAGGAATATCCCAAGTGAATAATCTTCACTTGGGACGTGGTTTAGTCGCGCTAGCGATTTTGTTCTTTATATAAAATCCTTATTTTCATCAGACAGTTCGTCCAATCAAAAATAGCATTCATCAATATTATGTATTAAGTCGGCCGGCTTGAGTATATAAAAAGGAGGTGCGATGGTCATGTATTTTGAAGATGATTATTTTGGTGGAGAAGAAGAAAGACGTAGACGGCGTGTACGCTTGATTTGCAGATGTCGTGAAGTAAGACATGAAAGAGAGCGCGAAGAAGAAGAAGAAAGAAGACGTAGACGGAGATTTGAGTGCAGATGCAGAGAAGAACGTCGTCGGCGCGAAGAAGATTGGGATTAGTAGTAAAATCAGTAGGCGCCTCCTTATCATTAAGGGGCTGTCCAGAAAGTCGTTGAAAAACGACTTCCTGTGACAACCTTTCCTATTTTTACTAAAAATACATACAAAAAAATCGCCCTTTCTAGTAGAATGAAGTTACCACACAACACTCAAGAAAG
>NZ_BORB01000114.1:0-590 GCF_018332955.1 Lederbergia ruris | reverse complement strand
GCCGCCGAAGGTGGGACAGATGATTGGGGTGAAGTCGTAACAAGGTAGCCGTATCGGAAGGTGCGGCTGGATCACCTCCTTTCTAAGGAATATTACGAAAGAATGTTCATGGAACATTCTACAAAAAAGACGTTCAGTTTCGTTCAGTTTTGAGAGTTCAAACTCTCATGAAAGTTAATGTGGGCCTGTAGCTCAGCTGGTTAGAGCGCACGCCTGATAAGCGTGAGGTCGGTGGTTCGAGTCCACTCAGGCCCATCACACGTTAGCTTTTTATTATTGGGGCCTTAGCTCAGCTGGGAGAGCGCCTGCTTTGCACGCAGGAGGTCAGCGGTTCGATCCCGCTAGGCTCCACCAAAACCAAGCTGATTTAATCACAAATCGTCAGCTTATTTGTTCTTTGAAAACCAGATAAAATAAGGAGATATAACAAACCGAGAAGCATCACCTTATGGATATCCATAAGAAAAATGACCTTTTCAAAAAGGTCAGACAAAAAAGAAGCAAGAAGCTCAAGGAAACAAGCGAATGAACACCGGAGCGCACAAACGTGCGTGAGGATGTGAATGAGCGCAGTTGACGCAGAGATTCGC
>NZ_BORB01000113.1:0-591 GCF_018332955.1 Lederbergia ruris | reverse complement strand
AATCTCCCACGGATCAAAAACGTTTGATCCCACCCTAGAGATTTACAGAAGAGCGTTAGCTTTTATTGTTGATGTTATCAATAAAGAGTGGGACTCTTTAAACGGTTTAACAACAAAAGAAGTAACGCTTCTTGTTGAGAAGTTGATACATCGTACAAAAAGCAACCCTTCTCCTAAATATGACTTCACAACCACTTTTTATAAGTTTCCTAGTTATTTTAGAAGATCCGCTATTTCCAAAGCTTTCGGTATTGTGAGTAGTTACAAATCCAATCTGGAAAATTGGGTAAAGGAAAAATCAACCGCTCTTGCGGGCGGCAAGAGATTTAAAAAGAAACCACCTACTCTATCTATTGATCACGAAGCTTTTCCAGTATTTTATAAAACAAATATGTATGAAAAAACATCTACCAATCAAGTAAAATTAAAAGTTTTCTTAAAGAATGATTGGGTTTGGATCGATATAACCATCAACGATAAAAATTTTAAAAAGAGAAATATTTCAGACTGGAAAGAAAACAATCCTACATTAGTGAAAAAAGGAAAAAAGTATTTCATTCACTTCTCCTACGAAAAAAATATTACATTAAA
>NZ_BORB01000112.1:0-628 GCF_018332955.1 Lederbergia ruris | reverse complement strand
TCGCTAAACGGGCGCTTGCGCTTTTGTTCTGGTCTAGGAAATTATAAAATTCTCGACTTGTGGATAATTGTTCGATAAAATGTTCGTATACAAATTTGTGGGGTACTGATATGGAAAAAGGTAACAGCGGTGTAATCAAAAGAATATTGAAGGACCATTTTGATGTTTTTTGGAAAATACATTCTGACCTTTTTCCAGCATCATATCGTGAAGATATTAAAGAGACGGTTGAAAAGGCTATTAGATGTGGTTCCAGTGACCTTGGCTATGCACGTTATGAATGCTTAGGGTGTGAAGGAAATCCTAATCCTGTTTTTGTATGCTTCACTTGTAAGAGTCGATTCTGTCATAAATGTGGTAAGAAATATACAGATGATTGGTCGGACAAACAACAGGAGATGATTTTCAATGTTCCCCATCGCCATATGGTATTTACCGTTCCGAGGGAATTAAGAAATGTCTTTTTTCAAGACCGTAAAAAATTAAACGAACTAAGTAAAGAGGTAGCAGATGTATTTCAATTCTACTATCAACGGAGAAGTAAAAAGCCATTACAAGTAGGTGTTATTACAGTCATTCACACATTTGGAAGAGACCTTAAGTTTAATCCCCATATCCATGCTTTAGT
>NZ_BORB01000111.1:0-659 GCF_018332955.1 Lederbergia ruris | reverse complement strand
GAATCTACGGAAATGCATCAAAATCAATGGTATGGCAACCCTACCTATCTCTTATGGCCACAAGGCCAACAGCTTTGAAATATACGACGTTCTATGGCCAATTACCGGAACGCTGGCGAAGCTATTTGAATGAATGCACCGTTGAGGAGAAGAAAGAAGCTCTCAAACTATTATCAACATTACTGAAAGAACATAGTTTAGAAAAGGCAACAGAAGCGTTGGAGATAGCTTCTAAAAGGAGCCATCCATCTTCCGAATCAATCAAACAGGTTTTCCATCAACTTATTCACGGGCGAGGTTATCGTGATACGTTGGAGATGAAGCCTAGCATCCCAGTCATGCCAGTCGCTGAGCGAGGGATTAAGAAATATGATATCTTCTTTTCCTCTGAAAGGAGTCAGGCATAATGCATGAAATGATTCAGGAGTACGCAAAGCGATTAAAGCTCAGCTGGATTCGTGAGAATTTCCATACGGTGAACATAGAAGATCCTCAACAATACTTATTAACACTTTTTGAAAAGGAAGTGGAACAGCGTGAGGAGCGTAAGATAAACCTATTATTCAAAACGGCAACGCTGCCGAACGTGTCTGGCAATCCTTTTGATTGGACAGATATTCAATTGGGTCAGGGGTTAAGTCAAGAATCGGTATTAGAAG
>NZ_BORB01000110.1:0-661 GCF_018332955.1 Lederbergia ruris | reverse complement strand
AAAGAGCGTATTGAGATTGTACAATATGCGATTGCCAATGATTTCAATTATCATCAAGCTGCAGAAAAGTATGAGGTTTCGTACCAACAAGTTTATAGCTGGGTTCGTAAATATCAGAAAGATGGAGACCAGGCTCTTCAAGATCGTCGTGGGAAGACATTAGAATCCAAGCCAAACCTAACGGAAGAAGAAAAATTACAGCTTCGAATCAGGGAACTGGAATACCGCAATCAATATTTGGAGGCAGAAAACGGTATTCTAAAAAAGTTAGAGGAAATCGAAAGGAGGAGATGGGACGATTAGGGCGAAAATTACCACTGTTTCAAGCAATTCATGAATATCATGAAGAAACAGGCATCCCGATTCAATTATTATGCGACATTTTAAAGGTATCCCGTTCTGGATATTATAAATGGCTGCATCATATACCAGGGGATCAAGAAGAAGAAAATAAATGGCTGATGAAAGAAATTCAAGCGATTTTTAAACAGTACGGAGGGATTTACGGCTACCGCAGAATCAGAATGGTCATTCAGCGCAAGTGCGGAAAACGATATAATTTGAAGCGCATTCGTCGTTTGATGATTTTATTAGGCTTAAAATCATTTATCCGCCGTTCGAATGGATATTCCACCAAAACAAGCTACGTCAACATCGAGGA
>NZ_BORB01000109.1:0-679 GCF_018332955.1 Lederbergia ruris | reverse complement strand
GTTTGAGTCAAGTATTTGTGGGCAGAAATTTTCGCCCTTTAATTTTGTAAGCACTCTCATACTTTCAGGGTTCTCCAAAGTCGACTATTTTTCCATTTTTAAAAACCGGACAGCTCTTTTAAAGCACGATATACGGGAATGTTTGCTTTTTGGCTTAAGTATGGCAGATTGCCCCTTACAGCTTCACCGACAGTACTTTTTAGCTTCTCCCGGTAATATCTTGGCGGTTTCTCCTCTTTCTCCTTTGTCCATGCCTCCACCTGACCAATCAATGTACGGAGGGATAGTTTATCCAGGTGCCCGATGAGGCCTGTCATCATGGCCTTCATCCCTTCCGCCACCCAGCTCCGGCCGTTTTTCATGCGACGGGCAAACACCCTCATGGTTGCCTCAGCGCTGCCCATCGCCCGCATTCCTTTTGTGTCGATCCCTTTTTCCTCGAGCCACTTCCTGTAATCGCCCAGGGCTTCCGGGTATTGTTCCAGCTGCTTGATCAGCTCTTCCAGCTTTTCCTCTTTGCTTTCCTTTTCAAGGGTACCGACCGCGCTGTTTAATTCAATGAGCAGCTTCTCTCCATCATAGGCAGCGAGTGCCTTCCGAATGGCCTTGTAACGGGAATGGCCCCGAAAAATCCTCTGAATGTCGCGTGCCACATGGAAGCGGTCAATAGTGAAGAAGG
>NZ_BORB01000108.1:0-691 GCF_018332955.1 Lederbergia ruris | reverse complement strand
TCAAAACCATTTATCCATTTATTTATTGACGTTCGTTTCGTTCAGTTTTCAAAGATCAAACCTCGTTGCCTCATTGGCGACTTTTCTATAATACCAAATCTCTTTTCCAATGTCAACAACTTTTTTAAAAATATTTGGTGGAGCCTAGCGGGATCGAACCGCTGACCTCCTGCGTGCAAAGCAGGCGCTCTCCCAGCTGAGCTAAGGCCCCAAAAAATGGTCGGGAAGACAGGATTCGAACCTGCGACCCCTTGGTCCCAAACCAAGTGCTCTACCAAGCTGAGCTACTTCCCGATATAGCAATCAATTATATCAACTGATTCTTGTTCCACTATTAAAGTAGATTCAGTATTCATCACAATTCAAAGCGGAAGACGGGATTCGAACCCGCGACCCCCACCTTGGCAAGGTGATGTTCTACCACTGAACTACTTCCGCAAAAACATGGAATCATTCATCAGATGCGGGTGAAGGGAGTCGAACCCCCACGCCTTGCGGCACTAGATCCTAAGTCTAGCGTGTCTGCCAATTCCACCACACCCGCTTGAAAATATCAAACAAAAAAATGGTGAGCCATGCAGGATTCGAACCTGCGACCCTCTGATTAAAAGTCAGATGCTCTACCAACTGAGCTAATGGCTCGTCCATGGTGCCGGCCAGAGGACTTGAACCCCCAACCTACTGATTACAA
>NZ_BORB01000107.1:0-694 GCF_018332955.1 Lederbergia ruris | reverse complement strand
ATTAGTGAAGATGAAGGAGATTCCGGAAGATCTCACTTTGGTTGTCGATGGAAATCCCATCTATCTTCTAGCTCAACACTTTTTCGCCCAACACGACATCCAGTTTGATGTCAAACAGGTGATTGGTCTAACAAATGATGACCCTGTTTCAACTGAATTCAGGCCCCTCAAACAAGTCATTGAGCGACTGAATCGTACATTTAAGGGAAACTATCGTTCCACCCATGGCTTTGGTTCAGAACATGGTTCTGTTTCCTATGTCACCTTGTTTGTCGCTTACTTTAATTTTCTGCGACCACATGCCTCTTTAGAGGGAAAGGTACCTGTCATGAATCCAGAACTGTCTGGTCTTCCGACAATGCCCGCACGGTGGACAAAACTGATTGAGTTAGCCCAACAATGGATTGTAAAACAACGGTTAGCCTAACTTTTTGTTTAGCTGAGCCCCTTGATTTTTATTGGGCAATTCAGCAATCGGCGGAGCGAACTCTTGACAAACCGAACTTGACAATGGTTTAAAATAGGAAAAACCAAGGGCTTATTTGGTTTGCCTTCTTTTTGTCCTCTTCGCCCTTGTTACTTGTAATTCAAACCATTGGCGTGTTTGTCAAGAGCGATTGCGGTAGCTTACCACCACATTTAGACCGTAGAGCTACGTTTAGGCTTTTGTTTTCATAGAATTTTTGACACTACC
>NZ_BORB01000106.1:0-694 GCF_018332955.1 Lederbergia ruris | reverse complement strand
TGGAAAGAAAACAATCCTACATTAGTGAAAAAAGGAAAAAAGTATTTCATTCACTTCTCCTACGAAAAAAATATTACATTAAACAACAAAAAAACAAAGGAACAAATCATTGTATCGGTAGACCTTGGGTTAACCCATTCTGCCGTTTGTTCAGCGATGCGTTCAGATGGCACTATCATTGGGAGAAAGTTTATCAATCAACCAATAGAAAAAGACCGGATGAAAACATTAACGAACAGACTAAAGAAAGCGCAACGCACTTCTGGGTATATCCAGGCGCCGAACTATTGGAGGCGAATCAACGGATTACAAAATCACATCAAAACAAACACATCAGTGGAAATCATTCGATTCGCAGAAAAACACCAAGCAGACATCATTGTTTTCGAGTACCTTGGAAAAATGAAACTTCCCAAGGGTGTCTTTGGGGCGAAAAAGTTACGACACAAACTACACCATTGGTGTAAATTAGCGATTCAATCCAAGGTAGAAGAAATGGCCCATTACCGAGGAATGCGGATTCGAAGAGTGAGTCCTAAAAACACTTCGGCCCTCGCTTTTGATGGGTCTGGTTTTGTGGTGCGGAACAATAAAAAAGATCTTGCCACCTTTAAAAATGGTAAGAGCTATCACTCTGATTTAAGCGCTTCCTACAATATTGGAGCGAGATATTTTATTCGGGAAATTCTTAAAT
>NZ_BORB01000105.1:0-720 GCF_018332955.1 Lederbergia ruris | reverse complement strand
AGTAATAAGTTCACTTTTCTTTCCTCTCTATTTTCAACCTCCCTTTCAAATAATTGAAGAAGATAGTCATAATTATTTTCAGCTTTAATTTCATGGTAATGCTCTCTTATCCAACTTAACTTCAAGCGTTTGGCATGTGCTTCAATTTGCTCTTTCATCAAGATACACCTCCGCTTTGAAGTAAAGAATCATAATGAGAAAGCCCTCTGGTTGCCGCAGGCATAGTTGGTAGATTAATAGCTGGACTTATCTCCTTATATGTATTGCTTTGATTTATTACAGTGTAAAAACAATGCTTGATTTGATCCGTACTTGGATGGCCATGAGATGAAGCCATCGTAAGAGCTTCATTGAGTAATGAAAAATCATCATTCTTTAAAAGTTCTCCTAATAGGCGTAAAGCATTTTTTTGTTCTTCTTCTGTACAGTTCTTTAAATAGTCCGTCCAAATAGATGGAAACTGGTTGTAAATACTTGAATATTTTATAGCTCTTGGTCGTTTGGACAATAAATCTAGATAAGGCTGCCAAATCATAGATTTCCGCCTTACACCATAGAGTCTGGTGTGTTTGGCAATCACTTCGTTATCTTCGTTCAAAATGGCAATTTCGTTATAAGTAATACGGACTCTAATTTTTTGTTGCGCAAACCTTGGAGATGTCGAATATTGTTTTGTATCTACATTGACGATTCCATATTTGTCTGATTTCAATTCCTCAT
>NZ_BORB01000104.1:0-741 GCF_018332955.1 Lederbergia ruris | reverse complement strand
GGTAGTGTCAAAAATTCTATGAAAACAAAAGCCTAAAGTAGCTCTAAGGTCTAAATGTGGTGGTAAGCTGCCGCAATCGCTCTTGACAAACACGCCAATGGTTTGAATTCAGGCTAACAAGGGCGAAGGGGACAAAAAGAAGGCAGGCCAAATAAGCCCTTGGTTTTTCCCATTTTAAACCATTGGCAAGTTCGGTTTGTCAAGAGTTCGCTCCGCCGATTGCTGAATAGCCGAATAAAAAAACAAGGGGCTCAGCTAAACAAAAAGTTAGGCTAACCGCTGTTTTACGATCCATTGTTGAGCTAATTCGATCAGTTTTGTCCACCGTGCCGGCATTGTAGGAAGACCTGATAAGGATGGATTGACAACAGGTACCTTTCCCTCTAAAGAGGCATGTGGTCGCAGAAAATTAAAATAAGCGACAAACAAGGTGACATAGGAAACAGAACCATGTTCCGAACCAAAGCCATGTGTGGAACGGTAGTTTCCCTTAAATGTACGATTAAGTCTCTCAATGACTTGTTTAAGTGGCCTGAATTCGGTCGAAACAGGGTCTTCATTTGTCAGACCAATCACCTGTTTAACATCAAACTGGATGTCGTGTTGGGCGAAAAAGTGTTGAGCTAGAAGATAGATGGGATTTCCATCGACTACAAAAGTGAGATCTTCTGGAATCTCCTTCATCTTTACCAACACTTCATCAATGGCATGAATAGCCGTGAGGGTATCACGATTTGGCGA
>NZ_BORB01000103.1:0-828 GCF_018332955.1 Lederbergia ruris | reverse complement strand
ATTGGTATCCATACATTCCCTCGTCCTGCGTATCCACAAGGTGGAGGTCGGAATAAGCTCCTCGGCTGGGTCTGGTGCCCGAATGGAAAAAATAAGCTCCGACTCTGCATTAGTGGTGTTTGTGTTTTCTAAATTCACAAGTGCATCTATTGCTATTTCTTTCTCATACAGCTTAAGCTACCTGTAATGTATTTATCTGAGGTAAACCTTTCAATAACTTACTTCCATCAAATACACATTGTCTTTTGCCAATGACAAACAAGACACGTAATAACTTGCCACACAACGCAATCAGTGATTGTTGTTTCTTTAAAGGCTTTTCCGGGCGGGTCGTATAATACCTATGCAAAGCTTGAAACGTTGGATTGTTGGCTACGAGCGGGCGTATAGCTAAATAAATCGCCTTTCGCAGTTTCTTCCTTCCACGTTTCGTTATTTTTGTTTCCCCTTTGAATTTCCCGGAACTATGCTCCCGCAACGATAACCCTGCCATATTCACAAGTTGTTGAGGATGATGATAGTTAGATAAATCGCCTACTTCGGCAAAAAAAGTAGCTACAGTTGTTACACCCAGTCCTTTAATGGCCAACATTTCTTTTGCTCCCGGAATATCTCCCAAGAGGTTTTCTATTTCCCAGTTCAGTTCTTCCAATTGAGCTTCATACAGCTCATATTGGTCTAATAAACTGTGCAGCTCTTTCTTGGCAAAGCGTAAGCCGATTTCAATTCCAACACTTTTCTTCGCTTTATCTACCAGTTTGGTTGCACGCTTGATGCCAACACCACGCTTTACAACGGGTTTCCATTCCGCCAGTACATCTTCAGGGG
>NZ_BORB01000102.1:0-895 GCF_018332955.1 Lederbergia ruris | reverse complement strand
TGTCAATCCGCAGTTTCGGTGATCCGTTTAGCCCCGGTACATTTTCGGCGCAGAGTCACTCGACCAGTGAGCTATTACGCACTCTTTCAATGGTGGCTGCTTCTAAGCCAACATCCTGGTTGTCTAAGCAACTCCACATCCTTTTCCACTTAACGGATACTTGGGGACCTTAACTGGCGGTCTGGGCTGTTTCCCTCTCGACTACGGATCTTATCACTCGCAGTCTGACTCCTGAAGAACAAGTCTTTGGCATTCGGAGTTTGTCTGAATTCGGTAACCCGGTGAGGGCCCCTCGTCCAAACAGTGCTCTACCTCCAAGACTCTACTTCAAGGCTAGCCCTAAAGCTATTTCGGAGAGAACCAGCTATCTCCAGGTTCGATTGGAATTTCACCGCTACCCACACCTCATCCCCGCACTTTTCAACGTACGTGGGTTCGGGCCTCCAGTAAGTGTTACCTTACCTTCACCCTGGACATGGGTAGATCACCTGGTTTCGGGTCTACGACCTCATACTTATACGCCCTATTCAGACTCGCTTTCGCTGCGGCTCCGTCTCTTCAACTTAACCTTGCATGAAATCGTAACTCGCCGGTTCATTCTACAAAAGGCACGCCATCACACGGCATTTTTCCAAAGGAAAATATGCAACTGTGCTTTGACTACTTGTAGGCACACGGTTTCAGGGTCTATTTCACTCCCCTTCCGGGGTGCTTTTCACCTTTCCCTCACGGTACTGGTTCACTATCGGTCACTAGGGAGTATTTAGCCTTGGGAGATGGTCCTCCCAGCTTCCGACGGGATTCCACGTGTCCCGCCGTACTCAGGATCCACTCGGGAGGGAACGAAGTTTCAATTACAGGGCTGTTACCTTCTCTGGCCGGCCTTTCCAGGCCA
>NZ_BORB01000101.1:0-905 GCF_018332955.1 Lederbergia ruris | reverse complement strand
CTTGGGAGATGGTCCTCCCAGCTTCCGACGGGATTCCACGTGTCCCGCCGTACTCAGGATCCACTCGGGAGGGAACGAAGTTTCAATTACAGGGCTGTTACCTTCTCTGGCCGGCCTTTCCAGGCCACTTCGTTTACCCCGTTCCTTTGTAACTCCATATCGAGTGTCCTACAACCCCAAGAGGCAAGCCTCTTGGTTTGGGCTTTTCCCCTTTCGCTCGCCGCTACTCAGGGAATCGATTTTTCTTTCTCTTCCTCCGGGTACTGAGATGTTTCAGTTCCCCGGGTATGCCTTCCAATCCCTATGTATTCAGAATTGGATCCTACCCCATTAAAGGTAGGGGGTTTCCCCATTCGGAAATCTTCGGATCTACGCTTGCTTACAGCTCCCCGAAGCATATCGGTGTTAGTCCCGTCCTTCATCGGCTCCTAGTGCCAAGGCATCCACCGTGCGCCCTTAACAACTTAATCGTCATCCAAAAAATAAGCGGCGAATCTCTGCGTCAACTGCGCTCATTCACATCCTCACGCACGTTTGTGCGCTCCGGTGTTCATTCGCTTGTTTCCTTGAGCTTCTTGCTTCTTTTTTGTCTGACCTTTTTGAAAAGGTCATTTTTTCTTATGGATATCCATAAGGTGATGCTTCTCGGTTTGTTATATCTTCTTATTTTATCTGGTTTTCAAAGAACAAAAGTTTTGAGAGTTTGAACTCTCAAAACTGAACGAAACTGAACGTCTTTTTGTAGAATGTTCCATGAACATTCTTTCGTAATATTCCTTAGAAAGGAGGTGATCCAGCCGCACCTTCCGATACGGCTACCTTGTTACGACTTCACCCCAATCATCTGTCCCACCTTCGGCGGCTGGCTCCAAAAGGTTACCTCACCGACTTCGGGTGTTACAAAC
>NZ_BORB01000100.1:0-932 GCF_018332955.1 Lederbergia ruris | reverse complement strand
TACTCTTTCACAGATCCAATCAATACCCCCTTCACAAAGAATCTTTGTAAGAAAGGATAAATAATTAACAGCGGTAAGGAAGAGACCATGATAACGGCATATTTAACGAGGCTGGCTGTTTTAACTTGTTCCACGAGGGATTCAACTTCCCCAGGGCCGCCGCCACCGTCTTGACCAATCTGAGTGACAACTAAAATTTGTCTTAAGATCAGTTGTAAAGGATAAAGCTTTTCATTCGACAAATAAATCAATGCGGAAAAATATTGATTCCACAAGCTGACACCATGAAAAAGTGCCATGACCGCGATAATCGGCATCGAAAGTGGGATCACTACTTTTCCAAAGATATAGTAATCGGAAGCCCCATCGATTTTAGCAGCTTCCACTAACTGGTCGGGAATTGTCTGTTGAAAGAATGTCCGTGCAACGAGAATCGACCATGCTCCTACCACACCTGGGATCACAATCGCCCAAATGGTGTCGATCATGCCTAATGTTTTAATGACGAGGTAAGTAGGAATTAACCCCCCATTAAACATCATTGTGAAAAGGATGATCCATAAAATATATTTTTTCCCCATCACTTCTTTTCTTGATAGTGCATAAGCACAAGGTAATAACACAATTAAATGAATGATCGTTCCGATAATGGTATAAAAAATCGTATTCCGATACCCAAGCCAAATCGCATCATTTTGGAATACTCGCTTATATCCAGCGAGGGTAATATCCACAGGCCAAAGCCACATTTTTCCTGTACTAACGGCTGATGGGTCACTGATCGATGCACTGATCACAAATATAAGCGGATAAACGATGATTAACGTAATGAGTCCCACAAGGATTTTGTTAATCAAATCGAAGGTTTTATCCGATAAACTAAAATTTCTCATTTTGCTCCCCCTTACCACAAGCTGTTATCGCTTACTTTT
>NZ_BORB01000099.1:0-993 GCF_018332955.1 Lederbergia ruris | reverse complement strand
CCAACATCCCAGAATAGGAAGTGACAAGTTGTACCCTCAATTATTAACTTATTTACTCGAATTTATCAAGTTTCAAGACCAAATGATTCGTACTTTACAAACTCTTCTTATTGGTAAAAACATGTTTGAAAAGCCTACAGAAGAGCCCGTTAATAAACCTTATCGAAAACTTCAGGTCGATGATCTCCCAATCATTGAGACTTTTGAAAAACTAAATTATAAAATCCTTTTAGAAGACTATTCGATGGAACATGGGAAACCTCTTAAACCTGTTAAAAGGCATGCTCATTCAAAAATGACTGTTCCAAAGTCAATGAACTGTCCCAAGTGTGGTGCTCCATCAGATTATCTTTATGCGAATAATGGAAGTAAAGGGCAGTTTCTGTGTAAAGTCTGTTCTTGTCTTTTCAGTGATAAGAATCGGTTCTCTAAAGAGGCCATTTTAAGGTGCCCTCACTGTGCCAAAACTCTTGAAAAAATTAAAGAAAGAAAAGATTTCTCTGTCTTCAAATGTAAAAACAACAACTGTCCCTATTACCTTAAGAAACGGGATGGGATGTCTTCAAAAGAGAAGAAACGCTTTAAAAAGGATCCACAGGCATTTAAATTAAGGTATATTTTCCGACAGTTTCACGTTGATTATCTACCTTTGTCTAAACAATCCCCCGAGTTACCAAGGGTAAATTTGTCTAAGATCCATGCTTCACCTCATACATTGGGTTTAATCTTGACTTACCATGTGAATTACGGGCTTTCAGCCCGTAAAACAGCTGCAATTATGCAGGATGTTCATGGTGTCGCTATTTCCCATCAGACGATATTGAATTACGAGAACAGTGTCGCTTTACTCCTCAAGCCTTATGTGGATTATTATCCTTATGAGCTCTCGGATCAATTCTGTGGAGATGAAACCTATATCCGCGTGAACGGAAAATGGCACTATTTGTTTTTCTTTTTTGACGCGGTAAAGAAAATTATTCTTTCCTATCCCGT
>NZ_BORB01000098.1:0-1009 GCF_018332955.1 Lederbergia ruris | reverse complement strand
TTTTGACAATACGTGGAGTTTTAAGGGGGTGGAATAATGAATGATTTTTATACAATATTAAATTATGTAAATAAAATGATTTACGAGCCAAATGATTTAACTGTAAATTCGGTTCAAGAAGAAAAGCAAAATTCTAGGTATGGTGCCGGTACATTTCGATTATCTTCGAGAACAGTTCGTTTCAGAGTTGCAAATATAACTCCCACCAAAGTAGGGCAGTTTGTTGCATTTTGGGAAAAAGACGAAAGTAATAAAAATCAACCCTACTTATATGAGGAAGCCCCTGATTTATTGGTTATAACTACCTTTAAAAATGAAAATGAGTTTGGTCAATTTATTTTTCCAAAAGAAGTTCTTTTAAAACAGAACATTCTTAGGTCTACTTCAACAAAGGGCAAAATGGCAATAAGAGTTTATCCTAGCTGGGATAGTCCGAGTAGTAAACAAGCGATGAAAACTCAAAAATGGCAGTTACCTTATTTTGTTGATATGTGTAATCCGAATAAATTATCCTTAGAAAAAATAATAGAACTGTATTCTTTTTAATCCTCTATCGGGCGTAGTTGTTGAAGAAACTCTGTGCCTGAATCGGGCCATTTTGCAAAGTTAGGGAAGTGATGTTTTGAGGCTTTTCAAGTCGATGAATGAGAGGGAATCACTCAATTGGAAAAAGGGAGCTTTTTTTGGTTTTTATACTTATGTGCTTATAACAGCAATAAACTATTTTTATTATTTAGCAACGGAAATTAGTTTATTTTCCCCAAGTTTTATCTTTTGGATTGGTCTCTTAGTTGCCTTTGTGTTTGAATTAATTTTTCAACTTAAATACAAAAGACAATCTGATACCAAGGCAAGATAAAATAGCGTGCTAGTTATATAAATTATGGATCTACGTCAATATTTAGGACACATAAAAGTTAATTTTTTTCATTGTGCTTCGAAACTTATTTAAATGTGTATTTGAAGGCTTGACATGGAGCCTCTGTGTGCGTGGTGATTTGCGAAAGAC
>NZ_BORB01000097.1:0-1020 GCF_018332955.1 Lederbergia ruris | reverse complement strand
GTTGGTCCAACGAGGAGTTTAAAGTTATTTGGAGGAGTTGGCAAGTGGCGTATTTAATTTATGTATGCCCTACGGGCCATACATAAATTAAATGCCAATCCCTACATTATTAGTTTGCCATAAACATTACAGCGAGTTCAATGAACGAGGTAACTATTTTGCAGATATGTTTGTCGACTCATTTAATGTTTTTCTTGTTAACCTAAAGGAAGCTGGTAGTTCTAGCAAAGTAAAAGAAAGAGATGAGTTAAGTATGGTAGAAACGGTTGATGATTTAGAGGCTATTCGAGAGGCTTTAGGCTTTGAACATTGGAGCTTTGCTGGGCATTCTACGGGGGGAATGTTAGGTTTAGTATATGCTATTAAGCATTCAGATTCATTAAAACGATTATTAGTGGGGGGAGCCTCGGCTACAAATAATTATATGGAACATAAGGATAGTATCTATTGCCATGAAAATCCAAATAACAAAAGGCTTAGAGAGATATTTAGCATTTTAAATTCAAGTGAATCAACAAGAGAAGAAAGAATTCAGGTTAATAGGGAATGGATAGAGATGTCGTTATATGATCCGAGTCGATTTGACGAATACTTTTCTAAACCCAGTAGTGGAAAAGTGGTACAAAAACGCTTGGATTATTACTCATACAAAGAGCTTCCAACTTACGATATTAGAGAAGATCTTGCTAAAATCCAAACTACTACACTAGTTTATTGTGGGAAGTACGACTCTCAATGCCCATTAGTTTATTCAGAGGAAATTTACAAATTAATTTCAGATTCGAAATTATACGTTTTCGAGAGAAGTAATCATACCCCTTACCTGGAAGAAAAGGAAAAATTTAATGAGATGCTGAAGGACTTTGTTAATCTTATCTAATAATGTATGAGTAAATATGGATCTACGTCAATATTTAGGACACATAAAAGTTAATTTTTTTCATTGTGCTTCGAAACTTATTTAAATGTGTATTTGAAGGCTTGACATGGAGCCTCTGTGTGCGTGGTGATTTGCGAAAG
>NZ_BORB01000096.1:0-1081 GCF_018332955.1 Lederbergia ruris | reverse complement strand
CAATCATTTTTCGGAAATCATCGTTATACCGTTTCCCATTATTTTTCTTACTCATCGGACACATCCTCCTTAAAAGTCATTGTATAAATTTAACTTAGATGTGTCCATGAAACTATACTAGCATCAGTGGTATCTGATGCGAATTTAGTTACTGCATCAGGAGTAGCACCTCTGGAATTTGCGATGGAAGTACTGAAAAAATTAGATGTATTTGCACCAGATACATTACATTCATGGTATAACCTAAATAAGACTCACAAACCTGAATACTTCTTCCAGTTAATGAATTCAATAAATAGATGGGCTTAAAAAATCAACTTAGCAGTTTTATATTAATTTAAATAATTACCATGCTTTGATGTCAAAGCATGGTTTTTGTCCATAACCTAAAATTTTATAGAATTAAAAAAATTATATAGCACTACCAAAGTTATTGTAAATAGAACTGACAACTAAATCTCTTTTTAATCTTATTGAATAACGGTGGACTTTTAATATTTAAATCTCCTTAACGTTGTAAATTCCTGACAGAACCCCAATCTGAAAAAAGGTAGGGCTAGTTAAACAAACGGGCGCAATTGTGGAACAGAAAGGATACACATACTAGTTATGTGCTATCCTTTTTTATTTGTTTTTTGAAAAGAGTTTAGGGATTGAACTCTTAACTTCTTTCCACTCTATTTTCCGATTATCCTATTTTTCAAATCAATACATTAAGTTGTTGTTGCAATCTTGATATTTGTAGTTGATTTCTAAAATGAATAAGTCTTTTTTGTGCAAATTTCTGTGTTACGTTGAATGTCTTTGTTATAAAAGGTATACCTTCGGGTATGTTAGCAATTTCATATTTAATTAATATAAATGTTGGTACACAGAAATGAAGTGCAAAGTTATTTGCTTTCCATTCTTGGTATGCTAGAAAAAGATTATTCAAGTGCAATATTTGATTTCCGTACTGTATTTGGCAAGTGTAAAATGCATGAAACGGCAGCCCTTTTTGTAAACCACTTGCCAACCTCTAATTTTTCATCATCATAGACTCCTTCATTCGTTTACTTTCACCCCCAAACAGAATGAGGTG
>NZ_BORB01000094.1:0-1087 GCF_018332955.1 Lederbergia ruris | reverse complement strand
GTATGAGTAAAATGTTTGTGGGCGAACAAAATAGGAACGCGCCATTTCGATCTGTTTAACGGAGAGGCCCATTGTGGCAGGGGGGCTCTTTCAAGGTGATATCCACGGCTTTATATGGGGTGGCGGGCATGATAGCCTCGTTGGCGAGCCAGTCTATTACGGAGCTGGCTTCCTGGCTGGGAACTCATGCCCGCAGGGGCCCCATGTCAAGCCGACAAAGGGTCATCGTTTCTTTAATTGAGGAGCAGGAAGCATTTTCCATGCAGAAAGGGTCACTCCTTAGTAGAATCATAGTCGACTACTACCAGATCCAAAAGGAGTGACCCATATGGAAAATCATATCACAGCTATACCTTCATTAAAAGAGATTGAGCAGTCGCTCTGGAGAAATTTGCAGGAGGCCTATTCGGCTGTTATGAAGGGAATACTGGAGGACTTGGACCAGCAGATTGCTGAAGCACGCGACAAAGGCCGCTTCAGAATGCTGGACAAGAAGCGGAAGATGACCATTGATAGTCTGTTTGGACCAATAAAAATCACACGGAGATATTATCGGGACCGTGTAAAGAATGAATACGTCTATCTATTAGATCAATATTTGGCATTTGACGGAGAAAAAGAAGTCACTCCCCTGCTGGCGGAAACAGCGATGGAACTCGCTATTACAGGCCCTTCCTACCGCCAGGCAGCTGATACCCTGGAGACCCTTTTGGGCTATCGGGTTATGAGTCATGAGGGAATCAGGCAGCAGCTGCTTGGAGTTGAGGTGATCTCCGAAAAAACGGAACTAGCACAGCGCGTCCTGTTTGTCGAGGTGGATGGACTTTATCTGAAGCGCCAGGAAAAGGGACGAAAGGGAAAGGAGGAAAAGATTGCGGCTGTCCATCAAGGCTGGGAAGTGAACAGCAGGAGGACAAGCCTAAAGAAGAAACGTCATTTCCATCACCAGGGAGACGAGCATTTCTGGGAGGACTTTGAGACATTTCTGGTGGAGACATTTGACTATGACCCCCTGACACACCTACTCGTCATTAACGGGGATGGAGCGAACTGGATCACAGCCTGCCGGGAGTACTTTCCATCCAAT
>NZ_BORB01000093.1:0-1163 GCF_018332955.1 Lederbergia ruris | reverse complement strand
CTAATACTTCATCAATGGCGCGAATAGCCGTGACCGTATCTCGATTGGGAGACACGGGATAAGAGAGAATGATCTTCTTGACCGCGTCAAAAAAGAAAAACAAATAGTGCCATTTTCCATTCACGCGGATATAGGTTTCATCGCCACAAAATTGATCTGAAAGCTCGTAAGGATAAGAATCCACATAAGGCTTTAGGAGCAGAGCGACACTATTCTCGTAATTCAATATCGTTTGATGAGAAATAGCGACACCGTGAACATCTTGCATAATCGCAGCTGTTTTGCGGGCTGATAGCCCGTAATTCACATGATAAGTCAAGATTAAACCCAATGTATGCGGTGAAGCATGGATCTTAGACAAATTTACTCTTGGTAACTCGGGTGATTGTTTAGACAAAGGTAGAAAATCAACGTGAAACTGACGAAAGATATATCGTACTTTAAATGCCTGAGGATCCTTCTTAAACCGTTTTTTCTCTTTTTTAGACATGGCTTTTAGCTTCTTTTGGTAATAGGAACAATCATTGTTTTTACACTTGAAGACGGAGAAATCTTTCCTTTCTTTGACTTTTTCTAGTGTTTTGGCACAGTGAGGGCACCTTAAAATCGCCTCTTTAGAAAACCGATTCTTATCATGGAAAAGACACGAACAGACCTTACACAGAAACTGCCCTTTGTTTCCATTATTCGCATAAAGATAATCTGATGGAGCACCACACTTGGGACAGTTCATTGTCTTTGGAACAGTCATTATTGAACGAGCATGCCTTTTAACAGGTTTAAGAGGCTTTCCATGTTCCATCGAATAGTTTTCTAAAAGGATTTTATAATTTAGTTTTCCATGCGTTTCGATGATCGGAAGATCATCAACCTGAAGTTTTCGATAAGGCTTATGAACAGGCTCTTCAGTAGGCTTCTCAAACATGTTTTTACCAATAAGAAGAGTTTGTAAAGTACGAATCATTTGATCTTGATACTTGATAAATTCGAGTAAATAAGTTAATAATTGAGGGTACAACTTGTCACTTCCTATTTTAGGGATTTTGGTGTCGTGTGGTAACCTCATCAAACCTTAAAATTCAGGGGGTGGCAAGTTTTTTGCATTCATTCCCCTATAAATCAAGAGGTTATTAACTTTTTACTATAGATTATTTGACAATACG
>NZ_BORB01000092.1:0-1267 GCF_018332955.1 Lederbergia ruris | reverse complement strand
AAATAGCTTCGCCAGCGTTCCGGTAATTGGCCATAGAACGTCGTATATTTCAAAGCTGTTGGCCTTGTGGCCATAAGAGATAGGTAGGGTTGCCATACCATTGATTTTGATGCATTTCCGTAGATTCGGTTATGTCTTACAATTTTTTCGTATCTATCCGAAAGGATAGTAACTTGATCATATGTGATTGCCACCAAGACTTTTTGTTTTGCGTAACGTGGGGAAGTGGAGTATTTTTTTGTATCCACTTGGACAAACCCATATTTATCAGCTTTCAAAGTTTCATAGCGTACACAACTATACTCCTTGGCCGGTAAGTGTAAAAATGCATGCTTATCTTCTTCGAATAATTTACTGATTTCTTCCTTTTTCTCATAATGTTGGCGATGACGATCTTTTTCAGCTTCTCCCCACAACTTGGTATTGAATTCGTCTAATTGAAATACTCTTCGTTCTGGTAAAAAGAAATTATTACGAACATACTTAACCATTGCTTCCACATGACCTTTTTCATTCCCTGAACCTGGATTACAAAATTCATATTCGAAACCGTAGTGTAAGACAAACCTTTCAAATCCCTCCGTCAGTTCACGTCTTCCATGAGGAAGAATCTTTTTCACCGCAGGTGATAAGTTATCAAAACGAACTCTTCTAGGTACACCCCCAAGGTGATGAAAGAATCGTTTCATGCCTTCCAAGAAACAGTCTTGATTCTGGGACTCAAACACCTGAACCAGAAATGCATTACTGTACGGGAAAGACATAACCAGATACGGAAGTTCTATGACTTCTCCCTCTACCTTAAACGGTGCCTCCCCAAAGTCTACCTGGGCATCCCCTGGACTTGCTTCTAACGGAAGAGCTGCCTCATCGTTTGCTTCCATCTCTTCAAGTAATTCTATTTTCCGCTTAGAGACATATGCTCTCACCGTTCGGTCTGAACCTTTAAATCCACACTCTTCCTTTAATAACTCCCAAATACGCTTCGCAGTTCTCCGATATTTCTTTTTCTTCTTCAAATCTTCCCTCAACCACTGATCCACAATCTCTTTCACCGGATCCATAACCGGAGAGGGTTGAGGTTTCCTTCCTTTCAATTCAGGTTGGAATTCATCTAGATCCGCATATTTCTGTACGGTTCTTGGGTCTCTATTTGTTCTTCTCGCAACCTCTGCATATGTATGCCCTTTTCCGTTCACTTGTTGTCTGATATAATTAATTTCAGTCACTTCTAACACTCCTAATCTACCTCCTGCCAGAATAATGG
>NZ_BORB01000091.1:0-1353 GCF_018332955.1 Lederbergia ruris | reverse complement strand
CCCACCATTAGTTGATTCGACACCAATAACGGTAGGGTATTTTGAGAGGGCTGGCAAGCCTTTTATTTTTGTGCAACCTTCTAACATTTTGGTTGCAATTCTCTTAACTTTTATTTTGCACTAAACATCCATTATCCAAAATATATCGAGCAGAAACAAATTCACAAATTATCGATATTGTTACAAATTGTATGTCAAACTTTACGGATATTTTTAAACAACAAGAAAAAATAAAAAATCCTAAAATCATTGAGGAAGCTAAAAAATGGATTAAGAATCATTTATCGGAGGACATTAACTTAAATTCGCTCGCTTCTCATTTACATATGAGTCCAAATTACCTTAGTTCTTTATTTAAACAAGCAACGGGTGAAACATATATTGAATATACAACAAAATCAAGAATGAAAGTGGCAAAAAAACTTCTATTAGATCCTGAAGTAAAAATTAGTTCAGTTGCAAGGCAAGTTGGTTTCAACGATTCAAACTACTTCAGCATTGCTTTTAAAAAAAGTGAAGGTATGACTCCCACACAGTATCGAGCACGTTATTTGTGAAAGAAATTACTTTTTTTCGTATTTCATTTTCCCTTTATATCTCGAACGTTAAAATTTGCACGGAGGCTCACAGGATGTAATTCAGGTCGGCGTGGTGATCATCGCTATTTTTAAACAATAAATAATCCGCCCTTAGGCCTCCAAACACTCGTGCGGATTATTTCTGCCTAGTCCAATACTTCACGAATTCCATACAGTAAATACAGCAGTTACACGGGAGGAAGGTTATAGCTCTAAAGAAACATTTCTTGAGGAAGTTAGTATGCGGCCAGAGGAAAACGTGGAGCAACTACACAGATATTGGGAATTTATGAAAAAGGAATTGTAGTAGAAATACATTTTTTTACTACATGCTTTTTTGATTATCTTAATTGTCATTCTCCTAACATGCATGCTTCATTGGATTTATCAAGATTCTAGCCCTCAGCCCCTTTATAAATAAAAAAGGGGTTGAGTCTTCACTTTTGTAATTCACTAATAATAATGGGCAGCTCCTTATACTCATTGATGGATCAAAAAGGCTTAAAATGCGCACAAAAAAAGCCCACCATATCCATTATGATGAGCCTTATTACTAATAAAATATATTATTTTTATTTGCCTTCGATGTCCACTTGAATACCCAGCAATTTCTCTGAAGAATCTTCATCAGTTAAAACAAGAACGGTGTGTTTATGGCAAACTAATAATGTAGGGATTGGCATTTAATTTATGTATGGCCCGTAGGGCATACATAAATTAAATACGCCACTTGCCAACTCCTCCAAATAACTTTAAACTCCTCGTTGGACCAACA
>NZ_BORB01000090.1:0-1442 GCF_018332955.1 Lederbergia ruris | reverse complement strand
TGATGCTAGTATAGTTTCATGGACACATCTAAGTTAAATTTATACAATGACTTTTAAGGAGGATGTGTCCGATGAGTAAGAAAAATAATGGGAAACGGTATAACGATGATTTCCGAAAAATGATTGTTGATCTTTATCATTCTGGCAGTTCTGTTAAAGATTTAAGTAGCGAATATGGCATCTCTGAAGTATCTATTTATGCTTGGATTAAGAAGTTTTCTCCAATCGAATTAGAAGATGGTTCATCTGTAACTCCAGATGATTATGCAAAGCTCCAGAAACAACTTCTCCGTATACAGGAGGAAAATGAGATATTAAAAAAGGCTATGGCCATATTCGCTCGAAAGTAAGTGACTCAGAACTAACTGAATTTATTACAGAACATAAAGATGATTATTCCATTCGTACGATGTGCGAAACCCTTGATATACCTAAAAGTACTTACTACCAATCATTGAATAAAACAGAATCGAATCGTGACCGTGAGAACCGTGAATTCACAGAAAAGATTATCCAGATTCATGAAGAAAGTAAGAAACGATATGGTGCACCTAAGATACATGAAACCCTTGAAAAACAAGGTCACAAGATTAGCTTAAAACGAGTTCAACGCCTGATGAAAGTAGCTGATATCCGATCCATCATCGTTAAAAAGTTCCGTCCGACACCTAGTAAAGAAAAGGTGGAAGAACGAGAAAATATTATTAACAGAGACTTTTCTACGACTACGATCAACCAAAAGTGGGTTGGGGATATCACGTATATTCACACGCTTCGTGATGGTTGGTGTTACCTTGCATCTGTATTAGACCTGCATTCAAGAAAGGTTATTGGGTATTCATTTGGACGTTCGATGACGACTGAATTGGTAGAAAAGGCTTTAGAAAACGCTTATGTCACACAGAAACCCAATGATGGTGTCATCTTCCATTCCGATTTGGGTTCACAATATACAAGCGACTCCTTCGCAGAAAAGATTCAGGATTATAAGATGACACACTCCTTCAGTCACAAGGGAAGCCCTTATGACAATGCTTGTATCGAGTCTTTTCATGCGATTTTAAAGAAAGAAGAAGTAAATCACGTACAATACTTAGATTTTAACGCTGCGAGAGTAGAGTTATTTAAATATATTGAAGGCTGGTATAACCGTAAAAGAATACACGGTAGTATTGGATATCTAACACCACAAGAGATGGAAGATTTAGCACTCCACCAAGCAGCATAATTGCACCACATAACATTAGAGCACGGCTTTACTTGGAGAGGTGAGCGTGGTAGGCTTTCGCCTGGCGAAATGTGTTTTACTAACCTTTCGTCTTTCGCAAATCACCACGCACACAGAGGCTCCATGTCAAGCCTTCAAATACACATTTAAATAAGTTTCGAAGCACAATGAAAAAAATTAACTTTTATGTGTCCTAAATATTGACGTAGATCCA
>NZ_BORB01000089.1:0-1662 GCF_018332955.1 Lederbergia ruris | reverse complement strand
GATTAAGTCCTTGACCGATTAGTATCCGTCAGCTACATGTGTCACCACACTTCTACCTCGGACCTATCAACCTGATCATCTTTCAGGGGTCTTAAGGCTTGCGCCTAGGGAAATCTCATCTTGAGGGGGGCTTCATGCTTAGATGCTTTCAGCACTTATCCCTTCCGCACATAGCTACCCAGCTATGCCTCTGGCGAGACAACTGGTACACCAGCGGTGCGTCCATCCCGGTCCTCTCGTACTAAGGACAGCTCCTCTCAAATTTCCTGCGCCCGCGACGGATAGGGACCGAACTGTCTCACGACGTTCTGAACCCAGCTCGCGTACCGCTTTAATGGGCGAACAGCCCAACCCTTGGGACCGACTACAGCCCCAGGATGCGATGAGCCGACATCGAGGTGCCAAACCTCCCCGTCGATGTGAACTCTTGGGGGAGATAAGCCTGTTATCCCCGGGGTAGCTTTTATCCGTTGAGCGATGGCCCTTCCATGCGGAACCACCGGATCACTAAGCCCGACTTTCGTCCCTGCTCGACTTGTAGGTCTCGCAGTCAAGCTCCCTTGTGCCTTTACACTCTGCGAATGATTTCCAACCATTCTGAGGGAACCTTTGGGCGCCTCCGTTACTTTTTAGGAGGCGACCGCCCCAGTCAAACTGCCTGCCAGACACTGTCTCCCACCCGGATTACGGGCGTGGGTTAGAAGGTCAGTACAGCAAGGGTAGTATCCCACCGATGCCTCCACAGAAGCTGGCGCTCCTGTTTCTACGGCTCCTACCTATCCTGTACAAGCTGCACCGACATTCAATATCAGGCTGCAGTAAAGCTCCACGGGGTCTTTCCGTCCTGTCGCGGGTAACCTGCATCTTCACAGGTACTATAATTTCACCGAGTCTCTCGTTGAGACAGTGCCCAGATCGTTGCGCCTTTCGTGCGGGTCGGAACTTACCCGACAAGGAATTTCGCTACCTTAGGACCGTTATAGTTACGGCCGCCGTTTACTGGGGCTTCAATTCGCACCTTCAGGCAAAGCCTTAAGCGCTCCTCTTAACCTTCCAGCACCGGGCAGGCGTCAGCCCCTATACTTCGCCTTGCGGCTTTGCAGAGACCTGTGTTTTTGCTAAACAGTCGCCTGGGCCTATTCACTGCGGCTCTCTTGGGCTTTCACCCATAAGAGCACCCCTTCTCCCGAAGTTACGGGGTCATTTTGCCGAGTTCCTTAACGAGAGTTCTCTCGATCACCTTAGGATTCTCTCCTCGCCTACCTGTGTCGGTTTGCGGTACGGGCACCTCCCGCCTCGCTAGAGGCTTTTCTTGGCAGTGTGGAATCAGGAACTTCGGTACTTTATTTCCCTCGCCATTACCGCTCCGCTTTAAAGAGAAGGATTTGCCTCCTCTTCAGCCTAACGGCTTGGACACAGCATTCCAGCGCTGTGCTTACCCTATCCTCCTGCGTCCCCCCATTACTCAAACGGCGGGGAGGTGGTACAGGAATATCGACCTGTTATCCATCGCCTACGCTTTTCAGCCTCGGCTTAGGTCCCGACTAACCCTGAGCGGACGAGCCTTCCTCAGGAAACCTTAGGCATTCGGTGGAAGGGATTCTCACCCTTCTTTCGCTACTCATACCGGCATTCTCACTTCCAAGCGCTCCACTAGTCCTT
>NZ_BORB01000088.1:0-1754 GCF_018332955.1 Lederbergia ruris | reverse complement strand
GTTGGTCCAACGAGGAGTTTAAAGTTATTTGGAGGAGTTGGCAAGTGGCGTATTTAATTTATGTATGCCCTACGGGCCATACATAAATTAAATGCCAATCCCTACATTATTAGTTTGCCATAAACATAAAAATCCCCTTGCCATATACTAGTTACGATGGCTTATCTTAAACAAAATACTTCAACAATTTTGAAGAGAGAATTCCTATTTAACAGCATTTGTCCTACTCAAAAATGAAGAAAATGTATTAAAAATAATATTGTTCCCTACCAAAAACCCTACCAAGAAAAAATTTTGGTAGGGAATTTTGTTTTTTCATTGAATTTTGGTAGGGATGTTTTTTGCCAACAATTCTCTAATATTTGGATTTACATGCAATTATTAAGAAGCTATTGAAGAGCCTTCTTACCTAGCCTGTTTTTAGAGCTTTCTATCCTTAAGCCTATTACCCAAAATAACACCAATAGATAGTTTTCTATGGCTCCAATCAAACTGATAGTCTTACTTCCATCCTCAATAAATCCTAGAAGGTGATTGGTGCCAAAACCTAATCCTCCAACTATCAGTGATATTACGACAATCCTTAAAAAGTAATAGTCGTATTTCAAATTTACTCCTATTAGAATGGGCAGGATTGCTAAGTTCCAAAACCCAATTTCTCTTTGCCATCCCGTTGCGATACCATATTCTGAATTAGCACCCGTGATTTCTGGAAAAAACAATTGCATTATGGCGGCTCCAGTCATGGCAACAATTAAAATGATAAACATAACACGAAGTAATTTATTCATATAGTTAATCCTTTCTAATACTTCTATTCGTAATTATTGAAGCAAGTTCTCTGTATGCTTCATCAAAGTTAATAATTTCATGGCTATCAGATATGGAATGCAATAGTATCGAAACAAGCCCTTGAAAAACAGATTTACTAACAATTAAATCATCTGTAATGGACTGATAAACTTTTTCCCATATCAGTTGTTTTTGAGAATAAATTTGATTTTTGCCTTCCAGTGAAAGCTTATTTAGCATGGAATTAAACTCTTTTCCAGTGATTTTAATAATCCATGGATATTCTTTTACTACATTCTTCAAATAAAGCAATAGGTCAAAAAGAAACACGGAGCTAGAAGGGCTTGATAGTTTAATTCGCTCGATTTGTTTTTCTATTACTATGAGAATTTCCATAACTACTTCAAGAAATAGTTCCTCCTTATTATCGAAGAAAAAGTAAAACGTACCTTTCGCAATATTAGCTTTCTTTACTAAGTTATCAACACTAACTTTAGAAGTTTCTTCATCATTAATTAAGTGATTTTTGTACTCGTCTAGTATTGTTTTTCTAATTTTTTCTCTATCTGAATCACTGAATTTCTTTGGCATAACTTCTCCTTTAATGACTGTTTTTTTTATTTGGTCATTTAAAAGGTAACATAAAACCAACAATTATACAATTTTAATGACCGATTTATAAATTAAGTCATTATGTTGAATGGATAAAGGAGGGAAACTATTGTTTTTACACTGAATTTTGGCAGGGAAACTTTTGAACTAAATTAGGTAAGAGTTAGACATGATTAATTAATTATCTAATTGACATCGGTTTTTATTTGTAGTTGCAGTCGATGCTTATAATTTTACTTGACTCTAACGTAGCGTAATACCTTAGTCTTGAAATATGGAGGTGAATTACACTGTTTACAACCGGGGACGTTTGCAAAAGAACTGGACTTACTGAACGCTCTATACGATAC
>NZ_BORB01000087.1:0-1779 GCF_018332955.1 Lederbergia ruris | reverse complement strand
TCTCATCTTTGACACCTAAAACCGCCTCAAGTGCTGTAAAATCAACACTTTTGGCGGTTTTTTTAGAGCCTAAAACTGCGTACTATTTTCCTTTTTTGGTTTGTTTTAAAATTTTTTTCATGTTTTTTTGGGTTACTATTTCGAAGTCAGTCCTAAAGCCAAATGCATCATGCAATGCATCCGTAATTTCTGTTCGAGTAAATGCTGGTATGTATCCTTCACCATCTAACTCACGCATGTTCATATTCCTCAATGTACTGACTAGTTCAGGGCAAGTAAAACGTTCATCTACCTTTTTTTCCAAAATACGATACATCAATAGGGACAGAAAGCATGTCAGAAAATGTGCTTTTATGCGGGATTCCCTTTGTAAATAAACAGGTCGAGTCCGGAATTCACTTTTTAATATCCGGAATGTCTCTTCAATTTCCCATCTCCCCTGGTTAATTTTGATCACTTCCTCAATGGGAGATTCCAGATTGGTACATACCGCATAAAACCCATCATACATCGATTCCTTCACTATTTGTTCTTGATTTAAAACCACTTGGGTTTTATCTGCAATCTCCCCATCATCCGTCACATGGGTGGATTTTATGAACCTTTTCGGATCATTTTGATGCGGTTTATTCAAAGAGCCGGGCTTCTCTATTTTTTTGATCGCTCGCTCAATTTGTTTCTCCCGAATGGATGATTGATATCGTTCATAAACAGGTGAATAGGTGACAATTAACTTTTGTTCCAAATCATTTTCTTTTATCCATCGCTCTTTATAGTAGGTTCTTTTGTCATTTTCGAGCTGACGGATATCATCCAAGTTTATTTTTTTATTACTCCCAGGTATTCGCCATCCTTCTGGATCTAAAGCCCACTCCTTAAGAAATTTCTTTAGTTTTTTAATCGATTGTGTGGTCACGAATGCGCGTTCTCCATAGGTGTTGTATATCCGGTTATCATTCGAAGAAAGGCCAGCGTCCGTGCATACAACAAACTTGGAAAGATTAAAGTCTTTTAAAATGCGTTTTTCCAAGGGCTTCAATGTTGGTTGTTCATTGGCACTCCCAGGGTTCATACTGAAAGCGAGTGGGAGGCCGGATCCATCCATAAATAATCCCATTTGAACGATTGGATTCGGGCGATTTTCTTTCGAAACGCCATATTCCCTCAGGCTATCTTCTTCTTCAATCTCAAAGAAAAAATTAGTGCAGTCATAATAAAGAACCTGTGTGTTCCGCCCGACGACATTCAAGCTATTTTTATAAACTTTTTCCTCAATAAAATCTGATTGTTCTTCGAGGACGTTGAGGGCTCGATATATTTGATGTGGCTGAAAATGTGCGGGTTCTAGTAAATCTTTCGCGTGTTCAAATGTGCCCTTTTTAGAAGTGGGATGCAGAACGCGCAAATAGAGAAGACGCGTGAGAATCTCGTTGAGATCATACTCAAATTCATATTTTTGTGAGATCTCCTGACAAACTTTATCCAGTTTCAGCTCGTGATAAATAGATTGTAAAAAAAGATAACCAGTATTGAAGAGCGTTTGTTTACCTCGCTCAATTTGCTTGCCGGGATTGTATTTCGCAATGATTTTGTGATTATTTTCTTTTTCTTCTAGTGTTAATTTTTTGGCATATTCTTTTGCCCAGGTATAGGGATCAATGCCAGGATGTTTTTTTAAAATTTCTTCGTGATTTCCCAAGGATTCAACAACTTTGGTTGTTCTTTTATTGTTTCGATAAATATCCTTAATCACAAAATAAGATGTAGAATTTTTAGAAC
>NZ_BORB01000086.1:0-1825 GCF_018332955.1 Lederbergia ruris | reverse complement strand
CGCGTGAATGGAAAATGGCACTATTTGTTTTTCTTTTTTGACGCGGTCAAGAAGATCATTCTCTCTTATCCCGTGTCTCCCAATCGAGATACGGTCACGGCTATTCGCGCCATTGATGAAGTATTAGCCTGAATTACGAAAGTAAAATCTAGTAACTAAATACAAAAAGGGCTCCAGCCTTTGGTATAATTGTGTTTGCGAAAACTACAATCCCAAAGAAAGGAGCACCTTTAAGGTGAAGTTTACCACAAACCTATCAAATATCAAAGTTGGCTTTAATTTAAAAAGTTCCACCAATATTGCGGGACTGCTTCCATTCCTTCAGTTCCTGAAACAAATGGAGATCGAAGGCACGTTTCGTTGTTTTGATTCCATCAAGAAAGGCAATTCCAAGTTTCCGTTTCGCAAGATTATTATCTATTTGATCATTGGATGGATGGCTTCCTGCAGCCGGCTTTTCCACTTCCGTTCCTTGGAGAAGGATGCCCTGGTACAGCAGTTTATGGGCGGCAGTTGCCCACATTATTCCTTATTGGGCAAAGACCTAAGATATCTTGCCAAATTCAATGTACAGCTGGACATCAAAGAGCTGATGCACGACATCATTGAACCGGCCTTGCCATCCTCTTTGATCCTGGACTTTGATTCAACCATCGAAACGGTCTATGGGCACCAGGAGTTGGCCAAAGTTGGGCCCAATCCCCATAAACCCGGCCGCAAAAGTTATCATCCTCTGTTGGTGTATGAAGGGAAGACCCGTCTATGCCTGAATGCAGCCCTGCGGCCCGGAAACCGGCATACGGCCGACAATGCGATTGAACTTGCAGAAGAGACCTTGAATCTGCTCTCTGAATCCCAGACTGTCTCCTATGCCCGCTTTGACAAAGGCTTTGCCGGGGAGGACTTCTACAGATATTGGGAAGGGAAACAGATTGACTACGCCGGCAAATTGAAATGGACAGGCCGGCTGGCAAAGACCGTTTATACCGATCCGCAGCCATGGATCCGGTTTGTCGATGAAGATATCGTCATTGAAGGCAAGACGGTCAGCTATCAAGCCACATCCTGGGATAAGCCAAGAAGTGTCTCAGTCATCCGGAAAGCTGCCCGTTTCGAGATGGATCAAGCGCAATTGATCGATTTCATTTGGGAACATGAAGCCATTGTCCACACCATGGATTGGTCTCCGATGGACATCTGGCGCTTTTACAACCAAAGGGCTTGCATGGAAAACTACATCAAGGAAGCCAAATACGGCTTTTCCATCAACCGAATACCTACGGGATCATTCAAGGCCAACGAACTGGACCTGTTGATTAAGCTATTTGCGTATAACCTGTTTGAACTTTTTAAGATGGACCATTGCCCTGCCCCCATGAAAAGCTATACCATCCAGAGGTTTCGCAGGGAAATCGTTCAGGCAGCAGGAGTATTCGTCTATCATGCCAGGCAAATCATGCTAAAGATTCAGGAAGGCTACCTTCATAAAAAGGCTTTTTCAAACATGGTTCAAAGCGTAAAGCAGCTTGAGTGACTGGCAGTAACTGAATAAATTGGAAATTCGTTGCCCCTTCATTTTGGGGAGGGGGAAGGTATACCCAATTTTCCGAAATCATGGGATCTCGGCTTCCATTTTTACAAGTATTTACCAAATAATCTCCAAATTAATATTCAGTAAATTCACTTTCGTAATTTGGGATTAGTGAAGATGAAGGAGATTCCGGAAGATCTCACTTTGGTTGTCGATGGAAATCCCATCTATCTTCTAGCTCAACACTTTTTCGCCCAACACGACATCCAGTTTGATGTCAAACAGGTGATTGGT
>NZ_BORB01000085.1:0-1836 GCF_018332955.1 Lederbergia ruris | reverse complement strand
GAGGCTGGGACAAAACTCCAGTAAATAAAATTAAGGCGTTGGGGCTTACACTTAAAAAGTGTAGACCCCACGCCTTTTTTTGTCGCTATTTTAGTAAACAAAAAGGACACCTTTTGATAAAATTAAAGTGACCAAACAATAATTTTGGAGGTGTCCTTATGTTTAAACATTATACCATGAATCAAGTAGTTTTGCCGCTAGATTTAGAAATTAAGTTGAAAGAAAACGATATTGCCTTTGCGATCAATGATCTTGTCGAGAGTATTCCGGAAGAGGCTTTGGAGGACTTCATACGACAAACCGGACGTCCTGCGTACCATCCTCGCATGATGTTGAAAATCATTTTGTGTGGGTATACACAATCTGTGTTTTCTGGTCGTAAAATAGAAGCTTTATTACAAGATAGTATCCGCATGATGTGGTTGGCTCAAGGGCATGAACCCAGCTATCGCACCATCAATCGTTTCCGTTCTAATCCACTCATTCAAGGCATACTACGCGAATGCTTTGTCCAGTTCCGAAATCAGCTCGTGGAAAAGGAATTGATTGAAGAGGAAGCAATTTTTATTGATGGTACAAAAATCGAAGCGAACGCAAATAAGTTCACCTTTGTGTGGCGGAAATCCGTTGAAAGATATAGTGATAAGCTAATTGAAAAGTCCAATCAACTGTATGATGAGCTGTTAGAAAAGGAGATCATCCCGGCAATAGAGCGAGAAAAAGAAGAAGAACTTTCCGTCAAAGAAATGGAAGAAGTAGTCGAAAAGTTAGACGAGAAAATCGAGGGATATAATAAGGAGATTGAAGCATCAGAAGTTGGGAGTGAACGGAAAAAGCTCCGTTCCGAACGCAAATTACCAAAACAATCTCGGAAGCAATTTATGGATTTCATCGCTCGCAAACAAAAGTATCAAAGCGATATGGAAATTTTCGGTGATCGCAATAGTTATTCAAAGACGGACCCGGAAGCGACGTTTATGCGTATGAAGGACGACTACATGAAGAACGGTCAATTGAAAGCTGGTTACAATGTCCAGATTGCGACGGAAGGTCAGTACGCGCTCGCTTATGATGTTTTCCCAAACCCGACAGATACACGCACCTTAATTCCTTTTCTCGACTCGATTGAAGAAAACTTTTTCGAACTGCCGGAACACATTGTCGCGGATGCAGGATATGGCAGTGAACAGAATTATGAAGATATCATCGAGAATCGAAATCGAACGCCCCTTATTACATACAATCAGTATCGAAAGGAGAAGAAAAAGAAGCATAAGGACAACGCTTTTCATGTAGATAATTGGGAATATAATGAGGACGAAGATACTTTTCTGTGCCCAAATGGACGGAAAGTACAGTTTAGCCATCATTCCAAACGAACAGACAAGTACGGATTCACCCGTGAATTTAAAGTGTACGAATGTGAGGACTGTTCGGGCTGTCCACTCCGCGATTTATGCACGAAAGCAAAAGAAGGGAACAACCGAAAAGTCTACATTAATGAAAAGTGGGAGTCCCAAAAAGAATATGTGCGTACGAAGCTTTCAGACGAAAAAACTGGTGAGATTTACGGAAAACGTAAAACGGATGTCGAACCAGCGTTTGGTTTTCTGAAGGCTAATTTGGGTTTCACTCGTTTTTCCGTCAGGGGAAAACAGAAAGTGAAGAATGAATTAGCCTTTGCATTAATGGCGGTGAATTTGAGAAAAAACGCCGCCATGAACGGCAAAATAGTGCCGGGAGAGGGAGAAACTCTACAAAAAAAGGTTCCAAGCAAATTTTTTATTGCTTGGAACCTTTTTATTTACTATTTTTGGCTAGTTATGTCCCAGCCTC
>NZ_BORB01000084.1:0-1919 GCF_018332955.1 Lederbergia ruris | reverse complement strand
GGGGATGTCTAAAAAGTCCCTAAAATAAATCAGGTGGAGAGAAACGATTTGTTTTTCTCCACCTGATTTTGTGTTTTTATGGTTTTTCCCTGAAAATAGTAGGCGAGTGCCTGCCACTTTCAGGAGATTGTGGGCTAATGCCACAATCCCAAACTCTACATGGACCTTTTCAAGGCCCCGTAATGAGAAACGGCGGAACGACCGATTGCCCTTGATGTGGCCAAAAACACTCTCTACCTCAATTTTGCGCCTGGAGTAGAGTTCTGCTTTTTCCTCACATTCAAGGGCTGTTTTCGCCTTTGCTTTCATCTCTTCAAATATCGGATTCAAGTGGACTTGGCGATTGCCTTTTGCCTTTGTACATTGTGCTTTCAGCGGGCAATCGGAACAGTCTTCACATTCATAAATTTTGTAGCTTTGCTCGAATCCTGAAGCGTTCTTTCTGTTTTGGTACTTTTTAAAGAGCACTTTGCGTTCGTTTGGGCAAATGAACAGGTCGTCTTTTTCCTGGTATGTCCAGTTTTTTACATTCCTAATGTCGTTTTTGTATTTGCGTGTTTTTTCTTTTACATACGTGCTATAGGGGATTAAACATTCAAAATGAGGCTCCTTTTCTTCCCCGAGGGCATACAGATAATTTTCCTCACTGCCATACCCTGCATCCGCAATCACTGTTTTAGGCATCGGCAAACGGGACGCTGCCAATTTCTCTAAGTGGGGGATAAAACAGCGTGTGTCTGTCGGGCGCTGATGCAGCGTATAATAAAGGATAAATTGGTTTTCTGTTGCTATTTGTACATTATAGCCAGGTTTTAGCTGTCCGTTTTTCATATGGTCATCTTTCATGCGCATAAAGGTCGCATCAGGATCCGTTTTAGAAAAGCTGTTGCGATCACCAAATGTCTCTAAGTGCGTTTGGTATTTTTGAACGCGCGGAATGAAGTCTTTACGAATGAGTTTAAGTGGTTTTTTTAACTCACTGCGGCGTGCACGCAGTTCTTTGCGGGCAGGAATTTCTTTTGTCGACTCGATTTCTTCTGATAAGCTGTTAACTTTGGCCTCAAGTTGATTGGCCACTGCTTCTAATTCTTCAGGAGACGCATTTTCTCCAGGTGTGTTCTCAAGTTCCATTCCTTCAGCTTGTGTAATTTCATGGATGTGCTCAAGTGTTTCTTTGATTTTCTCTTTTAATTTCGCGTCAAAACGGAGGGTTGATTTTTTCCACACGAAAGAATACTTGTTGGCGTTGGCTTCAATCTTTGTGCCATCCAAGAAGTAGTTTTCCATTGTAATATGCCCGTCGTCGATTAATTTGAGGATCATCGTTTCAAACAGCTCATCCATCATGGCTTTCATGCGCTTCCCCCGAAAATCGTTGATGGTACGGAAATCAGGTTTTTGCATCGCCGCCAGCCACATCGCAGGAAGGCTTTCTTGAATAAGCGTTTCTATGCCACGGCAAGAATATACTTTTTGTGAATACGCATATAAAATCACTTTTAGCATCATTTTCGGATGAAATGGGCGACGTCCGCCACCTGAATAATGGGCAAATAGTTGCTCGTCTGGAATGGCCTCAACCATTTCATCAACAACACGGGCGACATGATGTTCAGGGATCAGTTCTTGAAGGTCATAAATAAAGAAACTTTGATGATTATTGTAGGATTTGAACGTGGGAGTAAATTTTTCTTTAGAAGCAATAGGAGTTTCTTCTTTTACCTCTAGAGGAAGCGATGTTTGTGTGTTATACTCTTTTTTAGTAATCTTCGGATTGCTCATAAAAAAATCGTCCTTTCTTGAGTGTTGTGTGGTAACTTCATTCTACTAGAAAGGGCGATTTTTTTGTATGTATTTTTAGTAAAAATAGGAAAGGTTGTCACAGGAAGTCGTTTTTCAACGACTTTCTGGACAGCCCC
>NZ_BORB01000083.1:0-1985 GCF_018332955.1 Lederbergia ruris | reverse complement strand
CCCATATTCCGCGCCCCTTTAAAAGCCTAAAATCTTTTTTTGCAGGAATTCCCCCACGTCCTATCGAAGGGTAAGGGTATGAATACCGTGGGGTGATTGCAATGAATAATCCAATTCCGCAGATTCCTGACTTTCAAGTATGTCGAGTCGGATCGGCTCCTGTTGTTCGTCAATTAATAGACAAATTAGGACTCATCGATCGAATTGATCAGCTCTCTCCTGTTAAAAAGGAAGATTGCCATGTTTCTGTCGGCACACGTATCGCTGCGCTGATCATTAATCAACTGACGGATCGAAAAGCCCTTTACAAGGTAGAGGAGTTCTATGAACGGCAAGATGTTGAATTGTTATTTGGTACGGAAAGAAAGGCTAGTGATTTTAATGATGATGCGTTAGGAAGAGCGTTGGAAGCCCTCCATTCGGCGGGGCTTCAAGAGGTTTATATCCAGGCAGTTCAAGGGATTCGCGAAGCAGTATCCGACTTAAGCTGGGACCATCTTCATTTTGATACAACTTCTTTGGTGTATACAGGGGAGGCGAAAGAAGAGGAGGATCTTGTGAAGATTGTACGTGGTTATTCCAAGGATCATCGACCTGATCTACCGCAAATTAAAATCGGAATGGGAACCACAGCACAAGGGCTTCCCATCTATGGAGAAGTCTTAGATGGCAATCAAGATGATAAAAAATGGAATGGTCATTTTCTGAGAGCCTTAACCAAATGGTTGTCTCCTGAAGAACTAGAAAAAGCAATTTTCATAGCAGATAGTGCTTTTGTCACGAAAGATAATTTGAAAGAATTGAAGTGTAAGGATGCGTCAGACTTGCTTTTCTTGTCTCGGTTGCCAGAAAACTTCAAGCTTGCCGAAACGATTAAAGAGAAAGCGTGGAAGGACGATCAATGGGAAGAGGTGGGAAAGCTTGTAGAGGGAAAAGACGCTGCGATTTATAAAATTTCTTCAACCAAGGCCAGGCTGGACGGGGAGACTTATCGTTTTGTCATCGTTCACTCCAATAAATTGGATGGACGAAAGGAAAAAAGCCTCACATCCCAACTTGAAAAGGAGCTAAAAAAGTGGGAAAAGGACAAAGAAAAAATGGAAAAAAAGGACTTTTCCTGTGAGCGTGATGCCCAAGCGGCCCTTTCAGAGTTTATGAAAGAACACAAAGGTTCTCATACAGTAGAAGGAATTGTTACTCCCAAAGAACAGCCGGGAAGACGGAAAAAACGGGGACGGCCTAAAAAAGGGGAAGCCGCACCATCTCCAGTTACAGTCTATACGATAAACCTGACGATCCATCCCCCATCGAAGGAGAAATGGGAACAACTGCGTCAACAAGCATCCACCTTTATCTTGATAACCAATCAGATGGATGGAGAAAAATTATCCGATGTAGACTTGCTAAAAGCCTACAAAGGGCAACAGACCGTAGAAAATCGTTTTCGATTTTTGAAAAATCCTTATTTCGTGGGAAGGATTTACCTAGAAAAACCTAAGCGAGTGGAAGCCTTCGCCTATGTCATGATGTTGAGCGTCATGGTGTATAGCCTTTTTGAGTACCTCATTCGTAAAAACATGGAAGGAGAGAACGAACCACTGGACTTAATGGGCGGGAGCAGAAATAGTTTTCGACCAACAGGAGAGTCTGTCTTGGAGATTCTGGATACAGTGGACATCGTACACTTTAAACAGGAAGAAGGAATAGTCCGTGTATTATCGGTCAACGGAAAAGCTCGTGTGGAACGTATTTTAGGTTTACTTGGCTTGAGTGAGAGTGTTTTTACGGAGCCACAAGGTCAAAAGATTGTCGAAAAAACAGGCCAGTAACATAGGCTTAAAATCCTTTTGCTTCGTTTGTGTCGATATATGTTGTGTGCTGTCATTATTTATAAAACACTGTCATAAGAGCAATGATCGGTTGCCTTTATGACAGTGGGCTTTTCAGAAAAAATTTTGCGTGGTAGGTGTAGCGCGGAATATGGG
>NZ_BORB01000082.1:0-2009 GCF_018332955.1 Lederbergia ruris | reverse complement strand
GCGTGCCCAGCAAGCCGTTAATTGCTAGTTGGTGGAAGTCCAACCTGAGTAAGTGCCAAGACGCTCAGTAGCTGACAGGCAACTGGTGGAGAAATCCTAAGGTTGAAGCCCTGTGACAAAGTAACTCATATGTGAGTGCGAGCAACCTAATAGGTCGTAACATAAAGTGAATCCTGCCGCCTCGTCAATTACAACCCTCTTTGAGGACAAAGGGAAGTTGAGTCTGGTGACAATGGGCGAAAACCATGGAAGGTGTGAGGAACTTGGAAGCACAGCACCGAAGAATCCCTCGGGGTATGGGGAGCGACATGTTAGGAAAGTAGTTAACGGAACTGGGGATACCCTCCTCGGTCACTTTCCTAAGGAAAGTAAAACAGAAACCTATAAGCATAAGTGAAGTGGTTGAAGGACTGAGAGGGAGTCGGAGGGGGTCATAGTACTGATAATGACAGCGACAGCACAACGTTGTCTAGGGAAGGACGGCATAAGCCAATACCCTGCTTCGTTCATATGTTCAAAGGAGGTAAGAGTCAGTGAATGCCAAGAAAATGGCTAACTACACCAATTATGTAAAAGCTCAAGAACTCTGGAAAACATTATACCTTTGTGCCAAGGAAAGCAAGACACGCCGATTTCATGCCTTATATGATAAGATTTATCGACCTGATATCTTGTGGGAAGCATGGAAAAGAGTAAGAAGTAAACGTGGAAGTGGCGGAGTAGACTCTCAAACTATGGAAGATATTGAGTCCTATGGCGAGAAAAGGTTTCTTAATGAAATTTATCTAGAGCTAAAGGAGAATCGATATCGACCGCAGCCAGTCTTACGCACGTACATTCCGAAAGATGATGGAAAGAAACGTCCTTTAGGAATCCCAACCATCAAGGACAGGGTTGTCCAAATGGCAACCAAACTAGTTATAGAACCAATCTTTGAGGCTGACTTTAAAGATTGTTCTTATGGATTCCGTCCCAAAAGAAATGCACATCAAGCAATAGCGAAAATCAGAAAAGAGAGCAAGAAAAGTTATTGGGTATTAGACGTCGATATCCAAGGTTACTTTGACAATATCAACCATGATAAATTAATGAAGCTAGTGAAACAGCGAATCAGTGATCGCAGGGTGCTAAAGCTGATTCGAAAATGGCTACAGGCAGGAATCATGGAAGAAGGAAAAGTCAGAAATTCTCTCTTAGGAGCTCCGCAAGGCGGTGTGATTTCACCATTACTTTCGAATATCTATTTGAATGTAATGGATTCTTTGTGGGAAAAGAACTTCAATCATTTAGGAGCTTTAATCCGCTATGCGGATGACTTTGTCATCTTGTGCAAGACGAAACAACAAGCGTTAGAAAGCGTGCAAGTGATTCAGGCAATCATGGGGAAACTTAACCTTTCGTTGCATCGAGAGAAATCAAGACTCGTCAATATATGGGATGATAGTGACGGATTTGATTTTTTAGGCTTTCATCATCGCAAATTTCCCATCCGTAAAAAGGGTGGTCATACATTCTTTATCATGAACCATGTTCCAAGCAAGAAAGCCATGAAGAAAATGCGTAAGAAGATTAAAGACTATACAGAACCACGACATAAGTTGTCTATGGACATAAAAGATTTGGTAAAAGGCTTGAACCGCAGACTGCAAGGATTCAAGAATTATTATCAACTATCACCAATGTCCAAGAGATGGTTGAATCGCATTGATTGGTATGTGTTACAACGTTTAAATCTCTTCAATAATAAGAAAAGAAATAAACGTCATAAACACGCATATCTTCAGAACACGATAAGCCAAGTCAAATTCATTTTGGTAAAATTGGCGGATTGAGTCCGTAAAGCCAAAGGAAGAAGAACGTCGGAAAGCCGTATGAGGGAAAACTTCACGTACGGTTTGATGAGGGGGGACAGGAAAAGGAATTGCCCTCTTGTCTGGCTTAGTAAGGTGGAAAACTCTGAACCCCGAGGACAAAGAGGACAATATCTAATTCCTGTTTTCTACTCTACA
>NZ_BORB01000081.1:0-2032 GCF_018332955.1 Lederbergia ruris | reverse complement strand
TTGATATCGACCTTCCACCCACGACTTTTCCAACAACTCTATTAAATCAGCTACTCTGTAGAAACGGACCTCATATCCGTTTCTACAAGCTTTTCGACCTAATGCTGTTGCTAGATGCGACTTTCCTGTTCCTGGTGCCCCTGATAAAATTACATTCTCTTTTCTCTTGATAAAGGAAAGGGATTCAAGGCCATCTCTGTCGAGATTTGATGGGAAGTGAATATGGTCGCCCCATTGATAATCCTGTAATTCCTTTTCATTCATAAACTTCGCTTTTTTAATTAAACGTTCTCCTTTTGCGATTTCCCTTAACTCTATTTCTTGTTGTAATAAATCCATCAAATATTGTTCCGGATTCTCGAAAGGAACCTTCTCATACAGGTCTGCAACATATGCTAAACGGAGTAATTTACATTTCTCCCTAATCACATCAGACACGTTAAACACCTGCCTTCACAGTAGGCTGGAGGGAATCATAAATACTCCAATCCACATCGTAAGGATGGTTCGTAGAATCATCTGAACTTGAATCAAATTGATTTTCATTTGGTAGTAACTCATAGAATTTTTCATCTATTTCTTGCATATCATGATTTACTATCAAGCTCAATAACCACTCTACACGCTCTTTTCTTAATTTCATTGATTCGATATTCAAGTAATAAGCAATTCTGCCAGGTAGGTATGGGAAATAGCGAGAATATACAATGGATCGCGGCTTCTGTTTCCAGTTTTTTAGGATGGATTGCCACGGAATTTCCCTGGTTTGATTCATATACTGTCTAGGACCCGTGGAAAGTATCTCTCCGTTATGTGAGACAACCTTGTAGTGATCCCAATATAAAATCATATGTAACTTACCGTAATGATAACTTTTAGGGACATGGACCAATACTCCATCAATTCTTACTTCACCATATTTATTAGCGGTTACCATAGACTGTTTAAATACCGGATAATCAGACTCAGGTAAAGCTAACCCATATTTCTTTTCTTCTTCAAACAAATCTGCAATAACGATATCCTTCTTATAATGAAGTCGTTGATGATCTTTTTTACATTGATCAAATAATAAAGCACGTAAGTGCGTTATATCTCTGATGACAGGGGAAGGAGTGAAGAAATTATAACGAACATATCCTACTTTGTTTTCCACATGTCCTTTTTCATTTCCTTTTCTCGCATTACAGGCTTGCGCCTCAAACCCATAATGGTTCGCGAAACGTAGAAATTCTTCATTGAAAACAGTTTCCTGACCACGCCCCCGTGCCTTTACTACTGCTGCCGAAAGGTTATCCAGGCGAAGGTTTCTTGGAACAAACCCCGTTTGATTAAAAAGCATTTTAAGACCTTCTAAAAAGCACTCCTGATTTTCTGCAGGCAAAGGAACTGCAAACCCTGCGTTACTATATGGAAAACTCATAACTAATGCATGGATGTCTTTTGCTTTCCCATCTTCAATTGCTTCGGTAATGCCAAAGTCAATTTGAGCTTCGGCAGGAGGATGGGTCAATCTCTCATATTCCTCTTTCATTTCATCCGATTCGTCTAACACTTTTTCTTTCCATTCTTTCTTAATGAAATCACAAACGGTTCGATAAGAACCAGGAAATCCTAATTTCTGTAATCCTTCAAAGATATTTTTGTTGTTCCTTCTGGCTTTCTTTTTTAGCGCATAATCTTCGACAAGCCAGTCCATTACAATTTCTCCCCATTCTTCTTCATACATCATTCCTTTTTTCTCGATGATCTTTTCAGTAGGTAGTTGATCGCCATCTGCGTACTTTTTAACAGTTACCCAACTAAAACCAGTTCGCTTTGAAATTTCATTGATTGATAGGGATTTTATATTCCTTAATTTTTTGATATGATTGATTTCAGGCATTGCTAGCATCCTTTCACTCTCCCACCATTAGTTGATTCGACACCAATAACGGTAGGGTATTTTGAGAGGGCTGGCAAGCCTTTTATTTTTGTGCAACCTTCTAACATTTTGGTTGCAATTCTCTTAACTTTTATTTTGCACTAAACA
>NZ_BORB01000080.1:0-2456 GCF_018332955.1 Lederbergia ruris | reverse complement strand
TTCGCCCTTGTTAGCCTGAATTCAAACCATTGGCGTGTTTGTCAAGAGCGATTGCGGCAGCTTACCACCACATTTAGACCTTAGAGCTACTTTAGGCTTTTGTTTTCATAGAATTTTTGACACTACCCCATCTCTTATTATATGTAGAATTTTTTGTCTCATTTAGAACTATTCAACTTATTTTAATTTTACCCGGATAACAGCTTAAGATCTTGAAAAAATTCTTGTTAAGTATCATCAAAAAAAGAAAAGACTTCCAAATCGCGTTTGGGAGTCTTTGGTGCACCACTGATTAATAAATCAGTTCAATAATCTCATCTTTAGCTACATTACCAAAATAATGGGGGATATCCAAGTGCTCTAGGGAGCGAGCAATTTCAGATCGTTCATAGCGGATATTGGTTAAGGCTTTTTCAACTTCTTCTACATCCCCAACGCCAAAAAAGTCACCAAATATTTTACAATCTGTAATTTGGCCTTTTTGAACATTTAAGCGGAACTCAATGAGACCAACAGGAAAACGATGCGAGAACTGTAAATTAAATTTCGGTGATTTTCCGTAATTCCAATCCCAGTTTTGGTATCGCTCTTTTGAAATTTGCTGAATTTTTTCCCAATCTTTTTCTGTTAATTTATATTCTGGCACAGGGAAAACATCTTCGAAAATATTCCGCAGTAAGATGGATCTAAATTCTTCTGTCGATATCCTTTCATCCATAAATTCCGAAATATTCGCCACCCTGCTGCGAATCGATTTAATTCCCTTTGATTCAATTTTATCTTTTCTCACTTTAAGGGCTGACACCACATTTTCAATTTCCGAGTCAAACATTAGAGTGCCGTGACTAAACATTCTTCCTCGGGTCGAGAATTGAGCATTTCCTGAAATTTTTCGTTCCCCCACGACCAGATCATTTCTACCCTTCATTTCGGCTTGTACACCTAATTTATTCAGTGCTTTCACAACAGGCTCTGTGAACTTTTTAAAATTTAGAAAGCTGTCCCCTTCATCTTTTGTAATAAAGCTAAAGTTTAAATTGCCAAGATCATGATAAACAGCGCCACCCCCGGACAAACGGCGAACGACGTGAATACCATTTTTCTCTACATAATCGGTATTAATTTCCTCAATGGTATTCTGATTTTTCCCGATAATAATGGATGGTTCGTTAATATAAAATAATAAATAATCTTGGTTAATATCTAAATGCTTTAATGCATATTCTTCAATTGCTAAGTTTATACGAGGGTCTGTAATCCCCTGATTATCAATAAACAACATGTTGAAACCTCCTAGTTAAATAGTGACGGTAAGTCCTGATGAAGCAAGGATGATATCGCCTGAATACTCTTCCTTTGCTTCAGAGATTAATTGTTCATAATCCCCGAAATGGGGTAAATGCGTAAGGAGCAACTTCTTCGCGTTCGCCGATTGAGCTAATTGCCCTGCTTGGTCACTTGTCATATGATTGACAGCTGATTTCTTCATATCCTTGTAATAATTAGATTCACATAATAGTAAATCTGCTTCTTGTGCGAAGTTCGCAAGTTCAGGAAAGTAAGCTGTATCAGCTGTATAGATAAGTGTTTTTGAACCAGCTTGAATGCGCATCGCATAACAAGGTACTGGGTGAACGGTCTTGATAAACTCCATTTGAAATGGACCAATATGTAACGATTGATCGCCTTTATAGACCACACCAGTTGTTAAATTTTTATACGTTAAAGCTGTAAATCCAGCTTGATCTTCTTCATGCCCATAAATAGGTAAATTCCCAGAAAATCCCTCCGTGTATTTTCCAATGATTAAAGCATGCTGGAGCACGCCAATATCGGCTACATGATCCGGATGGTAATGCGAAATAATAACCGCATCTAATTCCGTTGGTTTCAAATAAAATTGTAACTGTGATAATACAGCACTCCCACAGTCCAGTAGAAGCTTGAAACCTTCATGCTCTAATAAATAACCTGAGCTGGCTTCTCCCACTTTCGGAAAGCCTCCCCAATGTCCAATCACTGTTAATTTCATATCTCACACTCCTTATCCGTCAAATTAACTATACTTTATTTCGATATTTTTTTCATGTTTTGAAGATTTTTATTGACATCACCATTCTGTTATAATACAATTCGAATTAACAAATACAGTACCATAACAAAAAGGGAGGGAGAAGGGAACCATGATTCAAAACATCGTAGAATTCTTCAAGGACTTACCCCCTAAAAAATGCACACAATGCGGTGAAAAGATTAACGAACAGCACGAGTGTTATAGTAATCTATGTGATCAATGCAATTCGGTCTGAATATCCCAGCTATAAACAAGCTAAAAAGGGGCTGTCCAGAAAGTCGTTGAAAAACGACTTCCTGTGACAACCTTTCCTATTTTTACTAAAAATACATACAAAAAAATCGCCCTTTCTAGTAGAATGAAGTTACCACACAACACTCAA
>NZ_BORB01000079.1:0-3260 GCF_018332955.1 Lederbergia ruris | reverse complement strand
TGTAAAGCTCCACATTGTTCCATCTAAAACACTTGCTAATTGTTCAAATTCCTCCAGATTAAAAATAGACTTCCCTGCTATAATGTGCTAAGTTTTTTTCATATTAATAGAAGGGAGTTTTTTAATTGATTCATTTACATGATTTTAAGATTGATATTTTTCAATACGCGGCAAATGGAATAGAAAATGAGTTTCCTAGGTTAGATCGATGTCCGGGTTGTAATTGTTTCGCTCAGGGAAACATACATCGTCATGGTTATTACTGGCGATATGGTATTGAAGAAGATGAACATATACGACTACCGATTTGTCGTTATCTTTGCTTAGCTTGCGGCATCACCATTTCTGTTCTGCCAAGTTTTTTGATTCCTTATTTTCAATATACATTATATATGATCTTTAAAGGGATTGAGCGCTATTTGAATGGGGATTTGCGTAGGGGTGGCCGGCAACTGCTAGAACAACATATCAAGCGGTTTTACAAAGGAATACATTGGATTCATAGCTATTTTGTGCACGAAGGGTATTCGAATGGGTTATCTAAAAACACTAAAAAAGAAGCCCTAAAATACAAGAAAATGATCCAAGATACTGGCATATCTTCCTTCTTTCAAAGGAGCTGGGGTCACTTATCATCATATTTTATGGGCACATTAATTTTACCATAATTTTCGTGATAAAAAAATAAAGACTGTCCCACATAACTTTTGCCTATGCAAGTATTGGCGAACAAAGTAGAATAAAAGCAATGGATAACCGGTTGTCCTTCTAATAAAAGGAGGCAAATCCAATGGATGAAAAAACGCGGGAAGAAATTGCTTTATTTCGTTATGGCTTGATTGCGCCGCTCTTTAATAAGCAAAGAGAACCAAAAGAGTATTTTCAAGAACTGGAAGGAAAAGTACATCAGGTACCCTATTATGGAGAACGAAAGGTTGCAGCGAAAACGATCCAAGAATGGCATTTAAATTACCGAAGAAATGGATTCGAGGCTTTAAAGCCGAAAAGACGGGCAGATCGTGGAGGTTCTCGCAGGCTCTCTCCAGATGATGAGGATCATATTCTCAAAATAAGAAAAGAAGAATATCTGCATATGCCAATAACTGTGTTCTACGAACAATTAATTCAACGTGGTGAAATTCAAAAGGATCATGTTTCTTATGCCACGATTAACCGATTATTAAAAAAACACAAGCTAGCTGGAAAGCATCATATGAGTTTTTATCCAGAAAGAGAGAGAAAGCGTTTTTCTCATGATAAAGTTAATGTATTATGGCAGGCAGATTTATCGCATGGTCCGTACATCCGAATGGAAGGGAAAATGAAGAAAACATTTCTTATTGCATACATCGATGATTGTTCAAGAATCGTACCTTACGCGGAATTTTTTTCTTCGGAGAAATTTGATGGCCTTCGAGAAGTAACAAAAGAAGCACTTCTGCGATATGGAAAACCGACGATGATTTATGCCGATAACGGAAAGATTTATCGATCAGAAACCCTGCAGTATGCCTGTGCGCAATTGGGAATTACTTTAGTTCATACACAGCCATATGACCCTAAAAGTAAAGGGAAAATAGAGAGGCTGTTCAAAACGATTCAAACGAGGTTCTATCCATTATTAAAAAGTAATCCAGCCGATTCGCTGGAAGAGCTAAATGAAAGATTTGGGCGGTGGCTAGAGGAGGATTACCACCGGAAGCCACACGCCTCTCTTGATGGAAAGACACCCCATCAAGTATTTCAATCCCAATTAGATCATATCACATTTTTAGAGGATCATTCCATACTAGAGACAGTATTTTTAAAAAGAGCAAAAAGAGTCGTAAAATTAGATGGGACGATTACGTTGGATAAGAAATTATATGAAGTTCCCGCTTCTTTCATTGGTCAGAAGATTGATCTTCGACTCGATGATCGAGCGGTGTATGTGTTTGAAGATGGAAAAAAAGTAGCACAAGCGATAGCCGTTAACATGGAAGATAATGCGCATGTCAAACGAGCCCCATCCCCATTTGCGATAATGGATACGGTTCAACGGAAGGGAGAGACGGATCATGTATAAATCCTTTTATTCGTTGGCTAAGATGCCATTTACCAAAGAGATGAATCATGTGGATGCGTTTGAATCTACGATTTATCAAGGAGCATTAAATGGTTTAGCGTACTTACAAAAGTCGAAAGGAATCGGTTTAATTATAGGTGATCCTGGGGCTGGAAAAACATTTACATTACGAAGTTTTAAGGAGTCACTCAATCCATCTTTGTATCATGTCGTCTATTTTCCATTGTCTACTGGAGGAGTGATGGATTTTTACCGAGGGTTGGCTTATGGTTTAGGTGAAGAACCCAAATTCCGCAAAGTAGATCTATTTCGCCAGATTCAATCAGGCATTGAACAAATGGTGGAGGAACGTAAAATTACTCCAGTCTTCATTCTTGATGAAATGCACATGGCAAAGGATGCATTTTTACAGGATCTAGCCATTCTCTTTAACTTTCAAATGGATTCGACGAATCCATTTATTCTCATACTATCTGGTTTACCGCATTTAAAAACACGGTTAAATTTAAATCATCATCGACCATTGGCTCAACGTATTATCATGAGATATCAAATGCAAGCATTAAGCAAAGAAGATGTTTACGCGTATATAGAACACCATTTAAAGTTAGCGGGATCAAGAATACCAATATTCAGTCCTACGGCCATGGAAGCAATCGCGTTACGATCACAAGGTTGGCCCCGTATTATCAATACATTAACGACGAATTGTCTTTTATATGGAGCGCAACAGAAGAAAGAACAGATTGATGAAGAAATCGTGCGTCTGGCAGCTGAGGAAAGTGGTCTGTGATGAAAGAAGGAATCATGATTTCTAATCATAATGCCTGGCAGATATGGATTGGGCAAGAGGCTTTTATTGTGTATGAAGGGATGCCTGTAGAAATAAAATTCCAGAGCGACTATTTGAATTTTATTATTGGGAAGGACTACGATGATTGGTTTGTGATGTATAAGGGGTCAGTCGCATTTAATCTTCGCCACCCCGATGTTTACAAGATACGTGTGGCGCCCATTGAATTAATGAGAGAAGAAGATGTCTTTTGAAAGGCATCTTTTTTTCTTGAAATAGTAGAGAAATAGCGTGCATATTCTTTTTCACATATGAAATAAAGTGAAAATAATAGCACATTACCCCAGATAAACAGCTGAATTAGTTTGAAATAGATGACCTGGAATAATGTGCTAGTTTACA
>NZ_BORB01000078.1:0-3606 GCF_018332955.1 Lederbergia ruris | reverse complement strand
CAATCATTTTTCGGAAATCATCGTTATACCGTTTCCCATTATTTTTCTTACTCATCGGACACATCCTCCTTAAAAGTCATTGTATAAATTTAACTTAGATGTGTCCATGAAACTATACTAGCATCACCATTTATATTTGGCTTATATATTTCTTTACTTTTCGTAAAAAGGTGGTCGTTTAAATTTAATCCCCCTTTATTTCTGTGTGTGACCGTTCCATGTCTTATTGTTTCGTTTTATCCCCCTGTCGTTTACACTTTTGCTTCTATTACAACTTCCGATTCTTCCTTTAGTGCAAATATTCCGTTTTGGTTTTTTAAAATAAACTCCTTTGGAATCGCTCCTATTGTAGCTGGCTTGACCTTTTTCGCAAGCTTATTCCGGGGTATTCAACTATCAAAAAATTAATCCAGTTATTCAAATGACGCTTTATTAAAATAATGCTTCATTTTTGCATTCATAATGAGAATATTCCGGTTCTTAAAACCCCAGTTGACAGAAAAAAGTATTCGGTATATAATTATCTCGAATTCGAGATAAAGAGGAATGATAACTGTGAGTAAAGATCATTACGACGAAGAGCTGTCATTGAAGTTATTTGTGGTTTTGACAAGAGCTTTAGATTCCATTAAAAAGCGTGTGGAGGAGAACATTAAAGGGTTAGGGTTAAACACAACTGAATTTGCTGTATTAGAATTGATCTATCATAAAGGAGATCAACCGATCCAAAAAATTGGTGAGAAAGTTCTCATTGCAAGTAGCAGTATTACGTATGTAGTCGATAAATTGGAAAAGAAAAAGTTATTAGAGAGAAAACCGTGCCCCAAAGATCGTCGAATTACGTTTGCCGCTATAACCACAGAGGGAAAAGAATTAATGGATGACGTTTTTCCGAAACATACATTAGCAATTCAAGAAATTTTAGCTGGTTTAGATGTGGATGAGAAGAAGCAGCTGATTGAACAATTGAAAAAATTAGGGTTCCACGCCCAAAAATTGTAATTTTTTTAAATAATTATCTCGGTTTCGTACTATACTAATATGAAGTAAATGTGAGTTTTTGATTAATATCTGAAGTTTAAGATCCATTCAATAGGAGAATGTAGAATAGATGAAATATACTCGAAGACAAGGAGTGAGAGATATGCAGAAACAGACGAGTGGGATTCATCATATTAGCGCCATTGTCGGGCATCCACAAGAAAATGTTGATTTCTACGCTGGTGTTCTCGGTTTACGTTTAGTAAAAAAGACGGTCAATTTTGACGATCCAGGCACATATCATCTCTATTTTGGGGATGAAGAAGGCAAGCCAGGAACGATTATTACATTTTTTCCGTGGGCGAGAGCCAAGCAAGGAAAGATTGGTGACGGACAGGTAGGGATTACATCTTATGTTGTTCCTAAAGGAGCATTCGGTTTCTGGGAGAAGAGATTAGAGAGATTTCAGATTCCCTTTTCAAAAGTGGAGCGCTTTGGTGAGCAGTATGTACAATTCGATGACCCTCATGGCTTGCACTTGGAATTGGTTGAACGGGAGGAAGGGCAAATCAATACCTGGTCGTTCGGAGGAGTTACTCCAGAAGTTGCGATTAAAGGGTTCGGTGGAGCAATCCTTTATTCCGCACAACCTCAACAAACAGCGGAGTTACTCGAAAAAGTTATGGGATTGGAACATGTGGGAGAAGAAGGAGATTTTATCCGTTTCCGTTCACTCGCTGATATCGGAAATATCATTGACCTAAAGAAAGTCTCGACAGAAAGAGGACGAATGGGCGTGGGAACGGTTCATCATATTGCCTTTCGAGCGGGCGATGATCAAGACCAATTAGATTGGCAGGAATACGTTTCAGCTCATGGTTATAGTGTCACCCCTGTTAAGGATCGAAATTATTTTAATGCGATTTACTTTAAGGAGCATGGGGAAATACTATTTGAAATTGCGACAGATCCTCCTGGCTTTGCTCTCGATGAATCGAGAGAAAGAATGGGAGAACAATTAATGTTACCTGAACAGTATGAGCAATACCGGGAACAACTGAACCGTCGGTTAATCCCGATTACGGTAAGGGAATTGGAATAGGAGGGATGCATTTGATGCTTGCCATTGATCCCAATACCAATACGGAAAGAGAGAATTATAAATTTCTAACCGGGAGTATCATCCCAAGACCGATTGCCTTTGTGACAACATTGTCCGAGGCGGGTGTGCTCAACGGAGCACCCTTTAGTTATTTTAATATTGTTTCGTCCAATCCACCGCTGATTTCTTTATCGATCCAACGTTCTGAAGGAAGACAAAAAGATACGGCTAAAAATATCCTTGGGAAAAAAGAATTTGTCGTCCATATTGTGGATGAACAAAATGTTGAAAAAGTGAATCAGACAGCGGCTAGTTTACCCCCTAATGAGAGTGAAATTGATTTAGCAGGATTTACACGAGTCAAAAGTTCAAAGATTACTGTTCCAGGTGTTCAACAAGCGAAAATTCGTATGGAATGTCAACTGGAGCAAGCTTTGGAATTGGGTGGACACGATGCACCAGGATGCGATTTGATCATCGGCAAGGTCATTCATTTCCATATTGAAGATGAAATTTATCAAAATGGAAGAATTGATCCTCTAGGTTTAGCAGCCGTAAGCCGTTTGGCTGGTGCTCATTATGCAAAGCTTGGCTCGACCTTTGAAATCGAACGACCGAAATGATGATTGTAAGAACTTTACTTTTTAATGAGGAGCATTCCTGTAATGAAGAAATTTGAGGATTGAACAAAAAAGAGCCCTCTTGGTATAGTACAGGGTGTCATGATCATGACCCCGAAATTAAATAAATACCAAGGAGGACTCACCAATGAATTATAATCAAAATCACAAAATATCGCAAATCACACCGTCTACACTTGTAATAGGAGTAGATATTGCTAAAGACAAACATGTGGCACGAGCACAGGACGATAGAGGCTATGAATTTGGGAAAAGGTTGATCTTTGAGAATCGAATACACGGCTTTGAACTACTACTAGAATGGATTTTCAAGCTTCAAAAAAAACATGATAAAAGCCATGTCATTATTGGAGCTGAGCCAACAGGTCACTATTGGATGAGCTTAGGTTATTATCTGACGAGCAAAGATTATGACTTTGTATTGGTTAACCCGATGCATGTCAAGAAGTCGAAAGAACTGGATGACAACTCGCCAACGAAAAATGACACAAAGGATGCCCGTGTGATTGCGCAGCTGGTGAAGGATGGGAGATACTCCGTACCAAATCTTCTCGATGGCATTTATGCCGAGTTAAGAGAAGCGATCAAATTACGAGATCAACTCATCAAACAACAGACTGTCACAGAAGGACGCATTCAAAATAACTTGCAGCGTTATTTCCCAGAGTTTCAGGATGTATTTAAACAATGGGATGGAAAGGCCGCATTATATACGTTGCGTGCATTCCCATTTCCATCTGACATTCGTGATAAAACCCCTGAAGATGTACTGGCGGAATGGAAACCCGTTGTAAAGCGTGGTGTTGGCATCAAGCGTGCAACCAAACTGGTAGATAAAGCGAAGAAAAGTGTTGGAATTGAAATCGGCTTACGCTTTGCCAA
>NZ_BORB01000077.1:0-5187 GCF_018332955.1 Lederbergia ruris | reverse complement strand
GGTGATTACTACCAACCTTCAATTTGGACAATGGAATCATGTTTTTGGGGATCCAATATTAACAGAGGCTGTGATTGATCGACTTATTCATCATTCACATTTACTACTTTTTAACGGTGAGAGTTTTCGTTATAAAGAATCATTAATACAGCAATAATTGGAGGCGACAAGTGGCATGCATTTTTAAATGCCATTTCATACATTTTTTACTTGCCAAATACACTGTAAAGATGTGTTACACACAGAGGTACTCCATTTCCAGCTTGAAAAAATTCAAACTGACCTCTTTTTGTATTTATTATATTCCTTTCCCACATACTTTCCCCTCCTTTGTAGTAGAAGTAGTTTTTTAGATTTTGTCTCGATGTTTTTTCTGTTTTGCAATAGTGCTTATTGAGGTGAAGAACTTGTTGCCAATTAAATTAAGGTAATCTGGAAGCGCTTTTTTCAAAACAGCTTGATTGTACATTCTCTACCGCCTATCTGCTCCCTTGCAATATTCGACATCTGGCGCCTTATAACCTTCTCGTTAATTTGCAGAAATAAATCTATAGTGTTTATTGCGGAGACTCAAAACTTTTTAATTTTTTCCAACAAAATGCATCACTGGAACGTTATGGTTATAAGGGAGGTGTAAAATGGATCTAGATAAGTTATTAAAAACAGTTTCCAGCGGTAATGTTGAGGCACTAAGAGATTTGTATGAAATATTCCGTGTCCCCGTTTATGCGGTAGCACTCTCTATTCTTAGAAATCCTGTGTTAGCTGAAGATATTTTACAAGAAACTTTTGTAAGGGTTTTTGATAAAGCAGACCAGTATCAACAAGGGACAAATCCCAAAGCTTGGGTGATATCAATTACACGTAATCTATGTTTAGACACGGTACGTAAAAAACGGCCTGAACAAATTGAAGTAGATACGATTAAAGATAATAAAAGCGATAATCCATTGTTAAAATTAATGCTATCCGAAGCTCTATATCAACTGGAAGAAATTGAACGGCAAATTGTCGTAATGCATGTCATCGTTGGATTAAAACATGTTGAAATTAGTGAGGATCTGGGGATCCCAGCAGGGACAGTACGATGGAAATATAGACAAAGTCTAAAGAAATTAGCAACGATCATTGGAGGTGACGATATTGAAAAGTATACATCAAGTGTTTCGATTAAGAGAAGAAATTGAACATTGTACCCCTGATGTATGGGATGAAATAGAAGGAAAAATTACTCAACGCATTGTGACAAATCTCCTACAAGATTTAGACGGACTTCCCTCTCCAGAAGGCAGGTTATTAGGTGAGATAAGAGATCGCGTTAAACAACATATTTTAAACAAAGGAGCGTGAAGACTTGGTGGAAACATTTAATCTAAAATGGGAAAAAAATGAAAAGTATATGTTACTTGAACAGCTTGAGAATCATTATGACGATGCACTCTGGAAAAGAACACTCGAACTTTATCAAGAGGCATTAGATAAACAACCTGATAACCCTGAATCCCTCTTTTCTTATGGTTACCTTTTTGAAATGAAGGCGAATAGATATCTAGAAGAAGCTGCAAGCAGTTACCAAAAGGGATTAGAAAGTAAACTTTTGTCGACAAAATATTCATGGATCAGCAGTAAACTGCACGCACAGCATATACGAGTAAGGGCACAGCTTTTTGAAAATCATAAATCTGTTGAATATTACAAAGGGCAATTAAAAAAAGCTCCTAAGGATCCTAGGAACTATTGTTATCTAGCTCAATGCTACCTAAAATCCGATCAAATTAGCGAAGCAAAAAAAGTAATTGATGCCGGTCTAAAGCTTTTCTCCACTTATGCCGAATTACATTATTACAACGGAGAAATACAATCTCGTCTAGGACTGCATGAAGAAGCATTACATTCATGGGAAAAATCTGTCCAACTTGATTCTCAATTTATTGATGGTAGATTTAGTAGAGCATTTCTATTTACTAGAGAAAAAAGGTACCTAGAAGCTGCGCAGGAATGGAGATTGATTATACATTTTATGAATGAATATGGTTTTAATGATGACTACCCCAAACATGAACTACAATCTATTGAAAAATTAATAGCGGAAAAGAATTGAAATCCAGAAAATCAGTAGCTTCTATTTTGTAATTGATGAATAGATAATCCATTATTACGTAAAGGAAGCCTTACATGCTTTTATTGATTAATAGGGGATTCCTTCCCTTTTTTCTGTTATTCGGCATATCTGAATACTTCATTTATAAAATTAGCCAATTTCTCTAGTGTATGATGAACGTTTTCGTAACCGATTGTGATATTTTCATTTGCCCATTGTTGAGATAAATCCAATACTTGTTGTAAATCATCCAATAAACAAGGTCTAATCTTATACAGCATAATCCCCCCATCGGCTATTTCTGATAGTTATCTCTTTTCGCAAAAATTCCCCTTACGAATTGTTCTTTATAACTGGTATATTCGTCAATTCCGCCATTGTTTTCTTCTAAAAAATTCTTTTTCAAGTCAATGTATTGGTCGTGTGCTGTTTTATTTGCGTTTAGGTAATCTCTGAAAAAGATTAAGTTTTTCCAGTGTTCTTTATTATAGGCAACTAAATGGATAATATGGGTCTTTTCTTCATAGGTTTCATTATTAAATTTGGCAAGCACGATTTCATTAGGACGTTGGATGCGAAGCCTTAAAAAACCAACCCTCTTTAATCCCTGAAAAATAGCCTGATCAACATTTTCAATATCATCTACACCCACAACTAAATCCAATATTGGTTTGGCAACCATCCCTTTTATAACCGTGCTTCCAACATGTTCAATTCGGCTTTCGTGAATAGGGGTTGAATTTAGGATCACCTGTTTCACCCTATGAAACTCTTCCTTCCATTCCACGGTATAGGGTTCCAATCTTACTTCATCCCGTTTTAGTCCTAATTTCATGGAAAGCACCTCATTCTTTTAAAATTATTCGAATGAAAATTCATACCCAATATAGTTAAATACATTTTTGAATCCTATCTTCTCCGCAATTGCAACAGAGGGCTTGTTCATTTCCATACAATCCCAATATGGAACTATATTATTCTCCAAACAATCTTTAACAACTCTGTGAGCTACCTTTTGTGCTAATTTTTTCCCCTGATGTGTCTCTAATGTTTCAATATCGATGCAATGTATATTTCCAGCAACAAAACCTGAAAAACAAGTACTAACGATTTCATTTTTATAAACAATACAATAACCTATGCCATTACTAAAAAAGCTTTCTGGTGAGGACCAAAATTCTAATATTTTTGCTCGTAAAAATTCAATGTTTTTGATTGAGTTATTCTTATTTTCAAAGAGAGTAGGGTCGATTTTTAAGACCTTATACCCTTGTTCCATTACGGGTTCATGATTCCCTTTATAATCATCCTTAGGTAAAATATACACCCTTTGATTCCAACTTCCTAATTCACGATGTTTAAAGGTCTTTTCAATAATTTCGTTCCATTTATCGTGATTGCCAAACCCTATAAACCAATTTAGTTGGATTTTTCTTGCTTCAGGTATAATGATATTGTCAAAAAAATGGTTGAGTTCATTATTGAACCGCTCGTTTTGCTCACTGCCAAAAAATATAAATCCGTCATTATTTCCTAACCAAATCAGCCCGGATGTAGGGTTACTTATATCATCTACAAAGATCCGACCCGGATTTATATTTTCAACTACTGCTTTTGCTTCTAAATGCCCTTGTTGATTAAATAGTTTTCTACACTTACTAAATTCAGCTTTGTCTAATTCTACAATCATACAATATCCCTTCTTTTCCGACTACAAAGGTTTGAAAAACCGCTCGATAGTCTAGGTTCATTATTTCGCTACCCTGTCTTTTTCCCCTTCTTTTATAGCCTTTGCAATCGCTTCACATTTTTTTTATCGCCCAAATGTAATGCTTTGAAGTGTTTGCTGCAAAATAGCTATATAAATTACTTGTTTTAGTCCATTTATAGTACTTTTTTGTTATGATTTCTTCATTCGTATGTGATTCAATGAGTCCCATCACTCTTTTATGGCTTAACTTCAATTTTTTTAGCGCTTGATTTAATGTTACATCTTGATAGTTTTCCCAAATTTGCATATTAAGTAGTTTGATCGTACGCCATTTAAACCCGCGTGCTGGCATAATAGGAATATCTCCATCCATGCCTTCCTTATACCATCTCTCCAGCATTGCATGCCATTCATACAGGTGCATGAACACATCACGAAAATTCTTATCTCTTTCCCCAGTTTCAATGGAAATGCTCCTTTTTCTGCTAGGAATCGATTCAATTATTTCAAGTAATGATTATTAATTTCTCTGCTTGCCATACACCTACTTCAGTAAGATAGGGGTCCGTCATTTGCAGGCTCTCTGGGGGATTCATCACATGTTGTCCTTGTGCGTGGCGAAAAAAATATAATTCCATAGTATATCTCCTCCCGATTAATCATTTTATAAATCTGCTCGCTAAAAAATGACTGCTCTTTTTGAACAATCGCACCCGCCAGTTTATTCATTAACTCTCCTTATTTACAAGATCCCTAGTTTCATTTGTTAACTTTTTACATATGAAATGAAGAGAAAAATTGAACAATATAATATTTCCAAATAGCCCCATCCCGACATTCCAACCAGTAATTCCTCCGGAAAATAGATTTGGAATAACGAATTTGCTCCCATTTTCAATATATAACGTTAAAAATTTAAAAGGAAAACCATACGAATAGCCATATTCAGTCGTGTGTAAATGTGTAGGTGATACATCTGGAATAACCAATGATAAGAGAACCATTAAAATTACAGACATCCAAAGATTTTTTTTGTCAAATGCTTTTCCCCATCCTTTATACCTGTATAGAACAAAGGTTAAGCTAAATGCAACGATCATTGCAATCCAATCATAATTTTCGGCAATACCAATGCTTGAAAAAGTAAGGTGAGCAATTCCCCCTAGAATGGTCAATAGCATTAAAAATATAAACATAAATCGTAGGGATTCTAAAATTATTTTCATTTTGTTCTCCCCCTTTTCGATCACGTATTGTCAAAACTTATATAGTAAAAAGTTAATAAAAATCTTGATTTGTAGGGCTTAAAATGCAAAAAACTTGCCACCCCCTAAAATCTGGAGATAATTGAGGTTACCACACACCCAACATCCCA
>NZ_BORB01000076.1:0-5426 GCF_018332955.1 Lederbergia ruris | reverse complement strand
CTTACAACAGGGGGAGCACCGATATCAGTAATAAAGGAATATATCAAAAATCAAGACCGCGAAGGCTAACCCCCCACTAAATGCGGCGCATTTTGAAGGGGACTGCACCTTCGCTTTTTTGTTCAAACATAGGAATTAGGTTCGGAAAAGCTACACAATACTTATGAAAGTTTTCTACGTAATCCGATAATAGCTCTTGCCAAGTTAGCTTTTGAATGGACAATTCCTTAACCATTTGTTGGTAGACCTTGTCCTTCCATACATAACCACGATGATCTAGCTCTATGAATCTCGATACATATTGTTCCTTTGGTATATGACGAACAAACTCATATAACCGCTCATATTGATGTTGAATGAAACCTTCTACAGATGCTTGGCGATTCAATAATGTCCCATCTAAATCGAATATCACTGCTTGCACCATTAAGAAAATCATCCTTTCGAGATAGCCGATCTACTTTGTTCCCTTATTATATTACATACCATTAGGAAAATCTTATTTAATTCTTTTCCCGCCCACATCTCACACTTACTTTAGGGCGTTAAGTGCGACCTTGGCAGCCTGCGCAATCAAGGCGTCATCATATTCGGCATCCTCTGTATTATGGCGGGACATAATCGTAATGACGATTGGTTCTCTGTTCGGTGGCCAAACCACTGCAATGTCATTTCTTGTTCCGTAACTTCCGGCCCCACTCTTATCGCCGACCTCCCATCCTTCTGGTGCACCCGCACGAATGAGTGTATCTCCTGTCGCATTTCCCTGCAGCCAATTCGTGAACCGTTCACGCGCTTGATCCGAAAGTAAGTCGCCAACCACAAATGCCCGAAGACTAGTGGTAAGAGCCTTTGGAGTACTAGTGTCACGAGGATCTTCTGGGCTGAACATATTTAAATCAGGTTCATATCGATCTGACTGGGTGTCGTGATCCCCAATATCCCTCAGAGCTTGTTCAAATTCAGCAGGGCCGCCCAATGCTTTAAATAAGAGGTTACCAGCTGTGTTATCACTAGTCCGGACTGCTGCCTCAGCAAGTTCCAAAAGGGTCATCCCAGTATCTACATGTTTCTCAGTCACCGGGGAATAAGGAACTAAATCATCTTCGCTGTAACTGATGACTTCATTCAGATCTTCCATAGAATTCTGCTGCAGAACGATGGCAGCGGCCAAAGCCTTGTACGTGGATGCAAAGGCGAAACGCTCCTCTGGCCGATATTCAATGGCCTGATTTGTTCCTGTATCAATCGCATAGACACCAATTTGAGCATCAAAATCATCCTCGAGCTGGGCAAACTTTTCATCTATATTTGCTGATTGTTCTTCTTCATTCACCTCTTCGAATGAGGCCTCTGTTGTATTTTCTTTATCCGCACAAGCCGAGAGTGTAATCAGCATGAACAGCAACATACAGAATGTAAATATTCGTGCGCTGAATTTGTGTTTATATATTTTCGTCATATTCATAACCTCTTTCTATTTAATATTCGCTTCATTATTAACCTATAGTTCTATCTTTTTCTATACAACATTTCAAGATTAACTCTTCCTCCTTCCTTAAGATTACTAACGTAGTCCAATACTACAGATGTAATCAATCGATGTCAAGCAGATTAATTTGAAAAACTCGATTTCGCTATTAGATCAGCAAATATACTTGTTGCCATCGAAGAAATCCGCAATGTCATTTTTACCAGGGTCTGCAGGATGCAGGTAACAAAGGCGTGGCCATTGTTGCCGCGAATTTAGGCCAACAAGACGTTGGTCAGAACAGCGTTACGACGTACAGAGACGTACTAGTGCAGGCGCAGCAACAGGAAGTTTCTTTTGAGTCATACCGCCAGACGGCCAATAGGATGTTGGTCAAAACGGCAAAGACATGCGGACGTCGCGCCTTAGCCGTTTATCCTTTGTTCATCCATTTGATCCAGTGGAGAAACAAAGGACAATACATATTTCTTTGCAACCAATATACAAAATGAAGATAATAGTTATAGAAGCAAGTCCGCAAAAATCACGTTATCTTTTTTGAGAAATAAGGGAATCATTTACGACACTAGAGAATAATTGAATTTCACATGTATGACAAAGGAGGGAGAATAAGGATGACAAAGAAAACCCCCAATATTTCAGAATCAGAATGGGAAATTATGCATGTTCTTTGGGAAAAGTCTCCAAGAACAGCTAGTGAAGTTATATCTTCCATACAAGAGAAAACGGATTGGAAGCCGAAAACCATCCGCACCCTTTTAGATCGTCTTACTCAGAAAAAAGTGGTCGGTGTCAATAAAGATCAAAGAGTCTATACTTTCTATCCACTTTATTCACAAGAGGAATGTCAGAGAGCTGAGGCACACTCTTTTATTAACCGAATATATGGTGGAGCCTTAAAGTCAATGTTAGTTCAGTTCATCCAAGAGGATTCTTTGTCAGAAGATGATATTAAAGAATTGCGCTCCATTTTGGACAAAAACCCTAAAGAAAAAGGAACAAAAAAATGAAGTGAAAGACATGTTATGTATTTCTTTGCAAAATTGTCTATTTTCATTATAGAACTTAAGCGATATACTATCATTACAATGGAGGTAGGAGGGGTATGCAGATGAAAAACATTGCTGATTCGTGGAATTCAATGCTTTATGATCAAAATCACTCGTTTGTATCAAAATTTGGAGAAAGTATAGTGGAATTATTAGCCCCACAAGTTGGAGAAAGAGTTTTGGATCTAGGCTGTGGTACCGGAGATTTAGCTAAGCAAATCGCTGATTTAGGGTCTCAAGTGATCGGTGTAGATCAATCTGACAACATGATTACAGAAGCAAAAAGAAAATATCCTCATATTCCTTTTAAAGTAGAGGATGCACGCTCTCTCTCTTATGAGCGTGAGTTCGATGCAGTTTTCTCTAACGCTGCTTTACATTGGATTCAAGCGCCTGAAGAAGTCCTTTCCTCTATACATAAAGCATTAATCCCCGGTGGGCGATTGGTTGCAGAGTTTGGAGGTAAAGATAATGTAAAACAAATTGTTGATGCATTACTTCTTCAGTTCCAAAGGAATGGAATTGAGGATGGAGCAAATCGAATCCCATGGTATTTCCCTAGCATCGGAGAATACACCACTTTAATGGAAGAGACCGGATTTCATGTAAGCTTTGCTCAGCACTTTGCTCGCCCAACTCCTCTAGAAGGGAAAGACGGATTAAGAAACTGGCTTAACATGTTTGGTGATTCCTTTTTCAAAGGACTAACTGACCGCGAAAGAGATCAGCTCATAACGGATACGGAAAACCATTTGCGGCCAACGATGTTCCAAAATGGACAATGGCTGGCTGATTATAAAAGAATTAGAGTGGTCGGAGTGAAAGAATAGAGTAGTGTAGTGTATTTAATGCTCGTAGAATAAAGAAAAACATCCATTCCATAAATGTTGCTAAATTGGAATGGATGTTAGGTTAAGAGTTTTTGTAAATCCACCCAGTGACTATTATTGGTTAAAAGATGGAACAACTTGGACGATGCTTGGATATAGCGATAAAGCTGGGGTCCTTGCCGCAGCGAAAAGAGCAAATGATATGGGAATGAGAATTATGGTTGACTTTCACTATAGTGATGTTTTTGCAGATCCAGGTCATCAAATTAAACCAGAGGCTTGGGAAAATTATTCAAATACCCAATTGCAAGATGCAATATATAATCACACTTACGAAGTGATGAGTGAGCTTAAAAAAAATAATATATATCCTGAATGGGTTCAAGTTGGAAATGAAATAAATTCTGGAATTCTACTTCCAAACGGTAGCACAGATAACTTTAATATGCTAACAGCATTTTTAAATAAGGGTTACGATGCCGTTAAAACAGTTAGTCCATCATCTAAGGTGGTTACTCATTTAGCCAATGGGACAAACAATAGCCAATTCCAATGGTGGTTTGACAACTTTTTTAACCACGGTGGAAAAACAGATGTGATTGGTGTATCTTTCTATCCGTATTGGGATGGCAAGCCATATTGGGAACTTACTAATCATTTATCATACAATTTAAACGATATGGCATCCCGATATAATAAAGAAGTAATGGTCGTAGAAGTAGGTGGCGAAGAGAGTAATCCTTTTGACTCTTATTGGACCATTCACGATACGATTAATGTGGTAAATTCCGTTCAAAATGGAAAAGGGATTGGAGTATTTTATTGGGAACCTCAAGCTCATTCAAGTGTGCTTCCTGATCGTTATCAATTAGGTGCAACTAGGGCAATTGCCAAAAATGTATTGCAGTATAGCGTTGCTATTGATGCCTTTAAGGATGCTGCTTCTGCCGGAGGGAAAAACCTAGTTACAAACCCTAGTTTTGAAATAGACGGGATGACCCAGGAACCTTCGGGCTGGACTACATGGTCAAATGGAAATGATGACGCAAACTATACGGAGGCTGGAGGATATTCGGGTAACTATCGCTTGTCTCACTGGAAAAGCAATGCATATCAGGTGAGTACCTATCAGGTCAAAACAGACATCCCCAATGGTACGTATACTATGAAAGCATGGGTTAGAGGTAGTGGTGGATTTAAAACAAGCCAGATGTATGTTAAGAATTATGGAGGAATAGAAAAAAATGTAGCAATTCCAAAGACAGATACATGGACCCAAATTGTAATCCCCGACATACAGATAACCAACAGACAAGTTGAATTTGGATTTTGGACAGACGCAAATGCAGGTAACTGGATTAATGTTGATGACGTAGAGTTTTTTATAAATTAATATTTAGTAAGGTTAATGATCATTTTGGTATTTTTATTATTCCGGATGAAGAAGAAGTGCAGAAATATCAAACATTATTAAAAAAGCATTTAGAGTTGACAGAATGCCTTTTTAGCGGAAAATGAGGGAGCTGCCTATACAGTTCAAGCGAATGACACCTAACAATCATTGCGGCAAGGCATGACAAAAGACAACCTTGGGGAATGGAATCATCTTAGCGATCCTAATAGTCGTCAAGTAGGACAAAAACTATATATATAGGAGCCAAATCGTTAGTCAAAAGTAAGGAAAGATGTACGAAAAGTCGAAGGATCAGCAAAAAGGTAGATCCAAGATGGGGTTGGATCTACAAAAAAGTGAAGGTTCATCAAAAACCTAGATCCAAGGTAAGGTTGGATCTACGATAAAGCGCGGGATCATCGAAATTGCACATCCAAGATGCCGTTGGATCTACAAAAAAGTGAAGGTTCATCAAAAACCTAGATCCAAAACAAGGTTGGATCTACGATAAATCGTGGGATCATCGAAATTGCACATCCAAGATGCCGTTGGATCTACAAAAAAGTGAAGGTTCATCAAAAACGTAGATCCAAAGTAAGGTTGGATCTACGATAAAGCGCAGGATCATCGAAATTGCAGATCCAAGATGCCGTTGGATCTAC
>NZ_BORB01000075.1:0-5513 GCF_018332955.1 Lederbergia ruris | reverse complement strand
TACCACATCTATTGACATTATGGGTCTGCAAGCTGCTTATGCTAATTTGCATACTGACCAAGAACGTGATTACTTCATGCAGCGTTACCATGATGTTATTTCTTCATTTGGAGGTAAAACCTCTTATGACGCTGACAACCGTCCTTTACTTGTCATGCGCTCTAATCTCTGGGCATCTGGCTATGATGTTGATGGAACTGACCAAACGTCGTTAGGCCAGTTTTCTGGTCGTGTTCAACAGACCTATAAACATTCTGTGCCGCGTTTCTTTGTTCCTGAGCATGGCACTATGTTTACTCTTGCGCTTGTTCGTTTTCCGCCTACTGCGACTAAAGAGATTCAGTACCTTAACGCTAAAGGTGCTTTGACTTATACCGATATTGCTGGCGACCCTGTTTTGTATGGCAACTTGCCGCCGCGTGAAATTTCTATGAAGGATGTTTTCCGTTCTGGTGATTCGTCTAAGAAGTTTAAGATTGCTGAGGGTCAGTGGTATCGTTATGCGCCTTCGTATGTTTCTCCTGCTTATCACCTTCTTGAAGGCTTCCCATTCATTCAGGAACCGCCTTCTGGTGATTTGCAAGAACGCGTACTTATTCGCCACCATGATTATGACCAGTGTTTCCAGTCCGTTCAGTTGTTGCAGTGGAATAGTCAGGTTAAATTTAATGTGACCGTTTATCGCAATCTGCCGACCACTCGCGATTCAATCATGACTTCGTGATAAAAGATTGAGTGTGAGGTTATAACGCCGAAGCGGTAAAAATTTTAATTTTTGCCGCTGAGGGGTTGACCAAGCGAAGCGCGGTAGGTTTTCTGCTTAGGAGTTTAATCATGTTTCAGACTTTTATTTCTCGCCATAATTCAAACTTTTTTTCTGATAAGCTGGTTCTCACTTCTGTTACTCCAGCTTCTTCGGCACCTGTTTTACAGACACCTAAAGCTACATCGTCAACGTTATATTTTGATAGTTTGACGGTTAATGCTGGTAATGGTGGTTTTCTTCATTGCATTCAGATGGATACATCTGTCAACGCCGCTAATCAGGTTGTTTCTGTTGGTGCTGATATTGCTTTTGATGCCGACCCTAAATTTTTTGCCTGTTTGGTTCGCTTTGAGTCTTCTTCGGTTCCGACTACCCTCCCGACTGCCTATGATGTTTATCCTTTGGATGGTCGCCATGATGGTGGTTATTATACCGTCAAGGACTGTGTGACTATTGACGTCCTTCCCCGTACGCCGGGCAATAATGTTTATGTTGGTTTCATGGTTTGGTCTAACTTTACCGCTACTAAATGCCGCGGATTGGTTTCGCTGAATCAGGTTATTAAAGAGATTATTTGTCTCCAGCCACTTAAGTGAGGTGATTTATGTTTGGTGCTATTGCTGGCGGTATTGCTTCTGCTCTTGCTGGTGGCGCCATGTCTAAATTGTTTGGAGGCGGTCAAAAAGCCGCCTCCGGTGGCATTCAAGGTGATGTGCTTGCTACCGATAACAATACTGTAGGCATGGGTGATGCTGGTATTAAATCTGCCATTCAAGGCTCTAATGTTCCTAACCCTGATGAGGCCGTCCCTAGTTTTGTTTCTGGTGCTATGGCTAAAGCTGGTAAAGGACTTCTTGAAGGTACGTTGCAGGCTGGCACTTCTGCCGTTTCTGATAAGTTGCTTGATTTGGTTGGACTTGGTGGCAAGTCTGCCGCTGATAAAGGAAAGGATACTCGTGATTATCTTGCTGCTGCATTTCCTGAGCTTAATGCTTGGGAGCGTGCTGGTGCTGATGCTTCCTCTGCTGGTATGGTTGACGCCGGATTTGAGAATCAAAAAGAGCTTACTAAAATGCAACTGGACAATCAGAAAGAGATTGCCGAGATGCAAAATGAGACTCAAAAAGAGATTGCTGGCATTCAGTCGGCGACTTCACGCCAGAATACGAAAGACCAGGTATATGCACAAAATGAGATGCTTGCTTATCAACAGAAGGAGTCTACTGCTCGCGTTGCGTCTATTATGGAAAACACCAATCTTTCCAAGCAACAGCAGGTTTCCGAGATTATGCGCCAAATGCTTACTCAAGCTCAAACGGCTGGTCAGTATTTTACCAATGACCAAATCAAAGAAATGACTCGCAAGGTTAGTGCTGAGGTTGACTTAGTTCATCAGCAAACGCAGAATCAGCGGTATGGCTCTTCTCATATTGGCGCTACTGCAAAGGATATTTCTAATGTCGTCACTGATGCTGCTTCTGGTGTGGTTGATATTTTTCATGGTATTGATAAAGCTGTTGCCGATACTTGGAACAATTTCTGGAAAGACGGTAAAGCTGATGGTATTGGCTCTAATTTGTCTAGGAAATAACCGTCAGGATTGACACCCTCCCAATTGTATGTTTTCATGCCTCCAAATCTTGGAGGCTTTTTTATGGTTCGTTCTTATTACCCTTCTGAATGTCACGCTGATTATTTTGACTTTGAGCGTATCGAGGCTCTTAAACCTGCTATTGAGGCTTGTGGCATTTCTACTCTTTCTCAATCCCCAATGCTTGGCTTCCATAAGCAGATGGATAACCGCATCAAGCTCTTGGAAGAGATTCTGTCTTTTCGTATGCAGGGCGTTGAGTTCGATAATGGTGATATGTATGTTGACGGCCATAAGGCTGCTTCTGACGTTCGTGATGAGTTTGTATCTGTTACTGAGAAGTTAATGGATGAATTGGCACAATGCTACAATGTGCTCCCCCAACTTGATATTAATAACACTATAGACCACCGCCCCGAAGGGGACGAAAAATGGTTTTTAGAGAACGAGAAGACGGTTACGCAGTTTTGCCGCAAGCTGGCTGCTGAACGCCCTCTTAAGGATATTCGCGATGAGTATAATTACCCCAAAAAGAAAGGTATTAAGGATGAGTGTTCAAGATTGCTGGAGGCCTCCACTATGAAATCGCGTAGAGGCTTTGCTATTCAGCGTTTGATGAATGCAATGCGACAGGCTCATGCTGATGGTTGGTTTATCGTTTTTGACACTCTCACGTTGGCTGACGACCGATTAGAGGCGTTTTATGATAATCCCAATGCTTTGCGTGACTATTTTCGTGATATTGGTCGTATGGTTCTTGCTGCCGAGGGTCGCAAGGCTAATGATTCACACGCCGACTGCTATCAGTATTTTTGTGTGCCTGAGTATGGTACAGCTAATGGCCGTCTTCATTTCCATGCGGTGCACTTTATGCGGACACTTCCTACAGGTAGCGTTGACCCTAATTTTGGTCGTCGGGTACGCAATCGCCGCCAGTTAAATAGCTTGCAAAATACGTGGCCTTATGGTTACAGTATGCCCATCGCAGTTCGCTACACGCAGGACGCTTTTTCACGTTCTGGTTGGTTGTGGCCTGTTGATGCTAAAGGTGAGCCGCTTAAAGCTACCAGTTATATGGCTGTTGGTTTCTATGTGGCTAAATACGTTAACAAAAAGTCAGATATGGACCTTGCTGCTAAAGGTCTAGGAGCTAAAGAATGGAACAACTCACTAAAAACCAAGCTGTCGCTACTTCCCAAGAAGCTGTTCAGAATCAGAATGAGCCGCAACTTCGGGATGAAAATGCTCACAATGACAAATCTGTCCACGGAGTGCTTAATCCAACTTACCAAGCTGGGTTACGACGCGACGCCGTTCAACCAGATATTGAAGCAGAACGCAAAAAGAGAGATGAGATTGAGGCTGGGAAAAGTTACTGTAGCCGACGTTTTGGCGGCGCAACCTGTGACGACAAATCTGCTCAAATTTATGCGCGCTTCGATAAAAATGATTGGCGTATCCAACCTGCAGAGTTTTATCGCTTCCATGACGCAGAAGTTAACACTTTCGGATATTTCTGATGAGTCGAAAAATTATCTTGATAAAGCAGGAATTACTACTGCTTGTTTACGAATTAAATCGAAGTGGACTGCTGGCGGAAAATGAGAAAATTCGACCTATCCTTGCGCAGCTCGAGAAGCTCTTACTTTGCGACCTTTCGCCATCAACTAACGATTCTGTCAAAAACTGACGCGTTGGATGAGGAGAAGTGGCTTAATATGCTTGGCACGTTCGTCAAGGACTGGTTTAGATATGAGTCACATTTTGTTCATGGTAGAGATTCTCTTGTTGACATTTTAAAAGAGCGTGGATTACTATCTGAGTCCGATGCTGTTCAACCACTAATAGGTAAGAAATCATGAGTCAAGTTACTGAACAATCCGTACGTTTCCAGACCGCTTTGGCCTCTATTAAGCTCATTCAGGCTTCTGCCGTTTTGGATTTAACCGAAGATGATTTCGATTTTCTGACGAGTAACAAAGTTTGGATTGCTACTGACCGCTCTCGTGCTCGTCGCTGCGTTGAGGCTTGCGTTTATGGTACGCTGGACTTTGTAGGATACCCTCGCTTTCCTGCTCCTGTTGAGTTTATTGCTGCCGTCATTGCTTATTATGTTCATCCCGTCAACATTCAAACGGCCTGTCTCATCATGGAAGGCGCTGAATTTACGGAAAACATTATTAATGGCGTCGAGCGTCCGGTTAAAGCCGCTGAATTGTTCGCGTTTACCTTGCGTGTACGCGCAGGAAACACTGACGTTCTTACTGACGCAGAAGAAAACGTGCGTCAAAAATTACGTGCAGAAGGAGTGATGTAATGTCTAAAGGTAAAAAACGTTCTGGCGCTCGCCCTGGTCGTCCGCAGCCGTTGCGAGGTACTAAAGGCAAGCGTAAAGGCGCTCGTCTTTGGTATGTAGGTGGTCAACAATTTTAATTGCAGGGGCTTCGGCCCCTTACTTGAGGATAAATTATGTCTAATATTCAAACTGGCGCCGAGCGTATGCCGCATGACCTTTCCCATCTTGGCTTCCTTGCTGGTCAGATTGGTCGTCTTATTACCATTTCAACTACTCCGGTTATCGCTGGCGACTCCTTCGAGATGGACGCCGTTGGCGCTCTCCGTCTTTCTCCATTGCGTCGTGGCCTTGCTATTGACTCTACTGTAGACATTTTTACTTTTTATGTCCCTCATCGTCACGTTTATGGTGAACAGTGGATTAAGTTCATGAAGGATGGTGTTAATGCCACTCCTCTCCCGACTGTTAACACTACTGGTTATATTGACCATGCCGCTTTTCTTGGCACGATTAACCCTGATACCAATAAAATCCCTAAGCATTTGTTTCAGGGTTATTTGAATATCTATAACAACTATTTTAAAGCGCCGTGGATGCCTGACCGTACCGAGGCTAACCCTAATGAGCTTAATCAAGATGATGCTCGTTATGGTTTCCGTTGCTGCCATCTCAAAAACATTTGGACTGCTCCGCTTCCTCCTGAGACTGAGCTTTCTCGCCAAATGACGACTTCTACCACATCTATTGACATTATGGGTCTGCAAGCTGCTTATGCTAATTTGCATACTGACCAAGAACGTGATTACTTCATGCAGCGTTACCATGATGTTATTTCTTCATTTGGAGGTAAAACCTCTTAT
>NZ_BORB01000074.1:0-8031 GCF_018332955.1 Lederbergia ruris | reverse complement strand
GTTGGTCCAACGAGGAGTTTAAAGTTATTTGGGGGAGTTGGCAAGTGGCTCATTTAATTTATGTATGGCCCTACGGGCCATACATAAATTAAATGCCAAAACCTACATTATTAGTTTGCCATAAACACATTTTCTCTCGAATTGGTTTTGGCACAACTGGAATAGAAGCCGGAATGGAGGCTAAAATCATCTTTAAAGGGATGGGTCCAAAAACGTATACTGGGTCTATCAATGTTAAAGATGCAATTTTTGCTGACTTAAATAATGTGACATTTACTGCATTCCATCCACCAAAAGATAAGCCTGCTAGATGTATCGTTTCTTCTGGCAATTGTTCAATTACGTTGTTTAACCAAACGGCTTGATCCGTAGCGGTTACTATACTTTTTGTTTGAACACTTAATCCCGGTTCTCCTAAAAGATCGATTGTGTATATGGGTCTATCTTTCATAAGATCTTTCAAATTTGGTTCCCACATTGGGGTAGATGCTGACTTTCCTGGTAACAGTAATAATGGTGTTTTTGATTCTGTCCCTTCTTCTAAAAATTTATAAACCTTCACCTTTCCGAAATCCGTTTCTACCCAAAACTCTTCCGTTGGTTTAGGCAAAGCTTCCATGGCGGAATCATATGCCTCAATAAACTCACTTTCCCCTTCTTCGGTTGTAAAACCTCCCAACTTATCATCATGCCGAAATAATATTCCAACAGCTATCAGCATAACAAACAGTGTTACCACTATAATGATTACTGACTTTATCAATTTCCCTTTCATACACTCAACTCCATAATATTTGCCTTTAGCATAACTTATTACGTAACGTTATACGCAAGCAGTAATCTTCAATTTTTGTTACGTCGTTTTAAAGGGAAGATAAACGCTGTTGGAGTATGTAACATCTGAGTCAATGAAGGAGGTAAAGTAAAATCAATTTTTTATACTATCAGAAATTCTAATAAAACTCGGAGGTAAGTTAATGAACTCAAAGAACATTTTGCGATTTTATGTTATCTAATAGTAGTTCTTGACATGCAAAACAAAAAGCCTACCTTATTAATTAGGTAGACCTTGATATGAAAGCCTCATTTACTTATGGTGAGGTTCACCCTTATAATCCGTCTTAAGTGCAATATAATTTAATAACATTTGTCTCACTTTATGAGCGTCGCTCTAAATAAAACTGACGGTGAAGTTGATGAACGTGCTCTGCCAGTTCAGGAACAGGCCCATCTACCGTAGTATCCCGAATAACATCTTGAATGGGAAGATTCCGAACGCGAGATGGAGCTACCCCCATTTCACTCAACCATTGTACCAGCTGTTCGGACGAGCTTGCATAAACAATCCGGCCTAAACCAACCCACCCGTGGGCCGCAGCACACATGGGGCAATGTTCACCAGAGGTATAAACTGTCGCCTTGCTTCTTTCTTCAGGTGTCATGTGATTAGCTGCCCATCGCGCTATGGCGAATTCAGGGTGTTGGGTATGGTCACCGCCTGCAACGTGGTTATGGTCTTCAAAAAGCACATCGCCATCGGCTGAAACAAGAACTGAACCAAATGGCTCATCACCTTTCTCCAACGCTGTTTTTGCTAGGTCAACACAACGTCGCAGATGCTTCAAATCGGAATCATTTATCATCATTATCCTACCCCCGTCTTTGTGGATTAGTTTGATTAATAGCGTTTCCATTCAATCAACTGATGTTGTAACTTTTACACCTTGTTCTCCAAACACTTTTTGAGCAACTTTTAAAGCATTCAAAACACTCGGGAATCCGGTATACGGGATGAGGTGCATGATGCAACCTACAATCTCTTCCGGTTTTAAACCAACACTAAGCCCCGTTTTGATATGCATCTAAGGTAAGGCCATGGATGGATGACCTTACCCACTAATCTTAGTCTATTTTTATAATGAATTACAATAAGGATTATTTGTTTATCTTCTTAAATTCCTTTGTCTGTTCTTTGATTCCTTTTTCGGCAGCAAACCTCTCAATACTTGAGGCTCCAAAGAAACCTACTATTCCATCTACTCTATTGATAACATATTCTGCATCTTGTGGTTCAGCAATTGGTCCACCATGGCAGATAACCAATATATCAGGATTTACTGCTCGTCCCGCGTCCACAATGGATTGAATACGTTCAACACAGTCGTCTAGGGTTAAAGCGGTTTTAGCACCAATCGTACCTTTAGTAGTCAGTCCCATATGTGCTACGAGAATATCGGCACCTGCTTCAGCCATTTTTGTTGCTTGTTCTTCGTCAAATACATATGGTGTTGTAAGTAGATCCAACTCATGAGCCTTGCGAATCATCTCTACTTCTAAGTCATAACCCATACCTGTTTCTTCTAGATTTTGACGAAACACACCATCAATAAGACCAACAGTCGGGAAATTCTGAACTCCATTAAAACCTTGATCCTTTAATTCTTTTAAAAATACATCCATTACTCTAAAAGGATCTGTTCCATTAACACCAGCTAAAACCGGAGTATCCTGAACAACAGGCAGAACTTCGTTTCCCATCTCCTGAACAATTTGGTTAGCATCTCCATAAGCCAATAAACCAGCTAATGACCCTCTTCCTGCCATTCGATAGCGACCAGAGTTATAAATAATTAGCATATCCGCACCGCCAGCTTCACTGCTTTTAGCTGTGATTCCCGTTCCGGCACCGACTCCAAGAAGGATTTCTCCATTCGCAATATGTTTCTTAAAGCGTTCTAAAATTTCCTTCCTTGATAAAGTAATCATTTTAGATATCCCCTTTCTTATTTTCTATTAGTTGTAAAAGCTTTTCTGCAGCAGATTCTGCAAATTCTTTATCGTTTATATGGTAATTCTCTTCTATAAATTCTACTTTCTGAGAATCAATCTTCTCTTTTAATGTATCCATCAACATTTGATTTTCTTTAGGTCCGTAAAATTGTTGTCCTTCCAAATCTAAACCAGAAAATCCTTTCAGTGGAAACATGATTGCTGTAGACCCATTTGCGTAGTTAATTCGCTCAGCCATATTTTCAGCAATCTTTTTATTCTCCTCAACTGTCGTCCTCATTAGCGTTACAGTTGGATTATGCAAATAGAAATTCCGACCGGAAAACTTCTCTGGCACTGTTTCCTTTGGTCCAAAATTAACCATATCCATAGCACCGACTGAGATTACTTGTGGGGTACCATGCTTCGCGGCGGCTTCTAAACGATGTGGGCCTGCTGCTAAAATGCCGCCAACCGTTTCATCCGCCCATTCTGTTGTAGTTAAATCAAGTACACCTTCAAAAAAGCCGTTTTCGATTAGCCTCTCCATTGTTTTTCCACCAACACCAGTTGCATGGAAAATCAAAACCTCATATCCACGCTTTTCTAAATACTCTTTTGCATAATTAATACATGGTGTTGTTAAACCAAACATTGTCGCTGCAATTAATGGCTTGGGCTCCAATTCAATTTCTCTTTCATTTTGCAGCATACCGCTAATAGCAAATACCGCATTTTTGAATATCTTTGTTGAAATACGATTTAATCCTGCTACATCCACAATCGAAGGCATCATTACAATGTCACTTGTTCCAACATAAGGCTGGACGTTTCCCGATGCTACTGTAGACACCATTACTTTCGGAACACCTATAGGTAATGCTCTCATCCCTGGTGTCGCAATTGAAGTGCCACCTGTTCCGCCAAAAGATAGTACACCATCAAACTTCTCTTCTGCATACAATTTTGGTAATAAGATTTCCATTCCTTTTGCAAGAACTTCTGTTGCATATGCACGATCTTTTTGTTCCGCAATCTTTGCCATGTTTTCTCCTGCTGCTAATGCTACTTCCTCATTCGAAACATTAGGTGTAAACTGAGGTTCAAATACACCAGAGTGAATGGTAAATACATTTAACCCTAGAGATTCAATTAACTCTTTTACAAATAAAAACTCTTTTCCTTTTGTATCAAATGTTCCGATTAATGCTATTGACTTGGCCAAACATATCACTTCCTTCTTATTTAGAAACGATATTATGCTCCTTACACATATAATGATAGCGCTCTCTGGGCTGAAAGTATATGTCTTTCTGTTTGATTAATTTGTCTTTAAGTACGTTTTAACATATTCACTAGGTGCCATTCCTTTTCGCCTTTTGAAGATTTTACTGAATTGAGCATAATTGGGGTAACCTACCAGCTCAGCAACCATTGCTAATGGCAGTTTTTTTTCTTTCAAAATTTCCAAAGCTCGATTTAACCGAAAGTCAATTAAATAATCTGTAAATGAAACACCAACATGTTTTTTAAATAAGGTACTTATGTATGGTCTTGATATATGCAGAATTTCAGCAATCTCATTTAATTCAATATTGTCTTTATAATGGAGACCTATATATTCTGTAATAAAATCAATATAGTCCTCCGATGTCCGAAATCCTCTTAGTATTTTTTGAATTAGTTCTTCGTATATTGCATCATTTGTCTGCTTAAATGACTCTGTTACTTGCAGCACAACTTGTTCAGCAGGAATTCTCTCAAAGACGGAACCTCCTATATAACCATTAATCCTACTTCCATCATAAATGAATTGCACATCCACTGGTTTATTTACTGGTCCGCCATATACCATCTTAATTACATTTGGCTTAATTTCATCCACTGCTTGAAAGATATCATCTGCTAATTTTTTTGCGGATTGTAACGATTGGATTTGCTTTGCACCTAGCTTTCCTCCACTAGTTAATCCAAAATGCACACAAATAACATCTGCTCCAGCATGAAGCATTTTCATAGCTTGTCTTTCATTAAAGACAAAAGCAACAGTAAACAAGCCCATTTTGCTGGCAAGATGAATACTATCCACTTCCTGCTGATAGGAAATCCCCTGTTCCTCCAATGCTTCTCGATATTTCCCATTAATTAATCCAATAGTTGAATAATTATTCACCCCAGCAAATCTATTTTCCTTTATCTTTTTAATGAATGTTTCTAGATTTATCGATGGGTCGGTAGCCATTAAACCGAAAAGTACTGGGATATTTTGAGTCCTTGGCAAAATTTCCTTCATTCCAAGATCCATAACTGTTTGATTACTATTCGTGAATGGTAAATAAGCAGCTAACGAACTCAAACCCTTCTGACGAAAAAAACCAGAGCTTAAGGATAATATAAAATCTGCTCCGCCTTCTTCCGCATATTTCGCAGTCAAGCCAGAACCCGCAGCAACTCCAATGATATGCCGATTCATATTAATTTGTTTACTGAGTCTTTTTACAATCTGCTCCTTTTCCCAAAACTGCATATATATCCCTACATTTCTATTACCTTTTTAAATCCTTGATGTTTCATCTAGGAAGATCATTCATTTAAAATTCTCTTCTAATATTTTTAAATTCTTATAGATACTCTTTCTTATCATTTATTGAGAAATACGAGTTTTTGATAACACAGTGAAAAGATTCAATATCATGATTATAGTAAGGGGTTGCGTTTTATAGGCGACCCCTATAAAATTCATTTATAAAGCATAAGATGAATCCAACTATTAATGTAATGCGAGTTCAATTTTTTCACTATCTCCCAAAATTACCGTCTCATCAAATTTAGTTGACTCAAATTCACTATTTAAGAATGTCATATATTTTCTCAATGAATTTACTATATGAAGCGGATACGGGAATATAGTATGTGCATCGTAAGCTATATTTAAACGTCGCATTTGATAGACTAAGTTAGCTAACTGTTCGTGTTCTTCTAGTTCTGTAGCCCCCAATGGGATAATCTCTATTAGACGCTGATGCAAAAAGTGTTTATTTGGTGAATTGAATTTTCAAGAATATGCACAAATAATGAGCGCTTCCCCCTCCAGTTTATAAGAAATAACCTGTATTAATGCGCTTATCATTATGACCTTCACGTTCTTTTTGAAAACGATGAAAGGGAAAAATATGGAATTTGAATTTTTATTAATCCCTACTTCTCCACTTCCCTGTTCCGCATACAACCTGATTTTATTTCAATATTCAATTTAAAAAACCTCATTTACTTATGATACGGTTCTCCGTAACAATTTAAAGGTAACGAAAAGATTAATTGAAAATAACTTTATTAGACATAAATGAAAAGGATGAGTGGTATTATCACATCATCCTTTTCATTTTTTAACAGCCGATTATGCAATTAAACCTTGTAATGATTCAACAAGTTGAGACCCCAAAGTGAATAGTGTTGTTCCAGCGGATGCAAGTTCGCCTACACTTTTAACTTTTTCGATTGCAGTTTTTACAATTATTTTCTTTGGCTTTGCACTTTCCGCTTCTTGTACTGCTGCTTCTAGTATTTCGGTAGTCTCCTCTTTATCATCCTGAGGAACAGATTCATCTTTATTAAGTTCTTTTATAAATTGTTCTGTTAATTCCTTTAAATCAGCAGTTTTTGTTTCATTAAAGGTTTGAGTGGCAGTAACTGTACTCTGTCCCTCCGCATGGTTCAACTGACCTCTAAACTCCCTGATGTTGTATTGGGTGCTAGATTTCCCATCAAAACCCATGTCTATTTTCATCTCCCCTAAATAAGTCACAATATAGTCAACTAAAGGTTTGACAACTTGATCATTAAAGTTTTCTACGTGACTCTGTATTTTGTTTGAACTACCATAACCAAACGAGATATTAGTTATGTCAAGTTCATTGTCGGAAATGTAGTTCAACATTTGATAAATAAATGCAATTTCTTCCGACTCCCTAATAGGCAGCCTAAACTTCTTTTGAAATCCTTTTCCCTTAATTACCTGCTCAATATCAAACCGTATCATATTGTTTGCTTGAATAAATTCATAAATTACAGGTGAATCTTCTATAAATAGAAGAAACCTTTTTAAACAATCATGGTAATCTTGAAAATTACAATTCAAGAATCTACTTGCTACTCTTCTAAAATTCAGTGATAGTTTCTTAATCTCCTTTTCTAAGGAAGCAACGTTTTCGGTCACTTTAATTCACCCCACAAAATGGACAATAGATATTATCTATTGTTTGGTCGGCATGTACTTTGATAGTCTTATTACAGCAGTGAAGTTGGACTTGTTCCAATTTCTCATCTTCTGTCAACAGGTTAGGAGGTTCCTCTTTAAGATTCTTGAAATCAAGAGTTAAACCTGACCCTTTCATCTTTCGACTTGCCTTTTTAAATGTTTTGTTAAGTTGTTGTTTCATATAATTCATTGCAAGTGTTTGAGCATGTTCAATAATGTTATCGGATATAAACTTATTACTGTCATCAACTAAGCCACAAGAAGGGCAAAATAATTCAAGGGTATCCTCTGAGTCTATGTCGCCACCCAACGCCTTGAATATCTCTTTACAATATGGGCATTCTAAAGAATAAAATCCTTCACTATCAGTAGGTATTGTGATCTTTTGCTCCAAATTTACACCTCCAATTTACTATTACCATTATACCATTTTAAAACCAATTTTTTATCTGTACTTGAAATGGCTCTTTACTCTGGTGACATAGCATAGCTCCAGTTGTTATTACTGAGTCTCCGAATCTTTTTTACGCTTAGTCATATTACTTCAATTTCAAAGTCTTCATCATTATAACCGAACTCCTCTTGCTCTTTCTCTGTAAATAGCGACTCTTCACCATTTGTAAACCTTCGCAAGATCGCTTCAACCTTAACCACATCATAGATTCCTTGTTCAATTGCTTCCATAACAACAGCATCCATTTTAGCCTCTTTAAATGCTTTACCTACTTTTCTCAGCAGAGTCTCAGTTTCAATTAGGTTCAATCTCAATGACAACGCTATGCGAAATACTATGAATGCTGGAACTTCTCTTGATCCATTTATATACCTACTAAGAGTAGATCCTTTAATTAAACTACGCCTAGATATAGTAGCTTGGGTGTATTTGGCAAGTGTAAAATGCATGAAACGGCAGCCCTTTTTGTAAACCACTTGCCAACCTCTAATTTTTCATCATCATAGACTCCTTCATTCGTTTACTTTCACCCCCAAACAGAATGAGGTGG
>NZ_BORB01000073.1:0-8580 GCF_018332955.1 Lederbergia ruris | reverse complement strand
TAATAGAACTGTATTCTTTTTAATCCTCTATCGGGCGTAGTTGTTGAAGAAACTCTGTGCCTGAATCGGGCCATTTTGCAAAGTTAGGGAAGTGATGTTTTGAGGCTTTTCAAGTCGATGAATGAGAAGGAATCACTCAATTGGAAAAAAGGAGCTTTTTTTGGTTTTTATACTTATGTGCTTATAACAGCAATAAACTATTTTTATTATTTAGCAACGGAAATTAGTTACCTCATTTAAGATAAAATTAATTCCAAGATAAATATACAGTTAGGGATGTCTATTTATTTTTGTAAAATTTAATAACGGATATAGCCGACGACACGACTTCATTCGGAAGATCCTTTGGCGAAATGACCTTAATTTTATTTGCAAATCCTAATATGAACTCGATCGCCTCTTGCTTATCATTAAATCTTAGAGCCGCCGGTATCCATTTATCTCCATTTGGATTTTCTGTTTTTATAAATTGAACAAACTTACCTGTAAAATTAATTCTTTTAATAATAGCCGGATGTAGTTCTACTTGTACATCATATTGGGGTAAATTTTGTATAAATTCTTTCTTCGATTGCTCCCAGTAATCCGCCAAATTGAAATCGAGCGGCCTTCTAAAAGTTTCATCTTCAATCTTTGCTGTGTGTATGCGTGATACCCTGTAATTACGCAGTTCTCCATTTCTTGATGCCACAAGATACCACCTATTCCCTTTTGCTACCAATCCTAATGGTTCAACCAGCCTTTCCTTTTGTTCTCCATTCGCCTGTTTATAAACGATTGTTAGCCTTTTGCTTTCCCACACTGCTTGCTGGACTGTTTTAAGAGCATGAACGCTTTCCTTAGTTTGTCGCCAAGTACCCGAGTCGATATGAATTCTTTCCCAGCTCACTTGTGCCTCTTCTTGAAAAGTTTCTGGGATGGAGGCTAATAATTTTTGTCTCGTATCCAATGTTTGTTTATTGAATCCTAAGTCTTTCAGCAATTCTTCCGAAGGGAAAAGAAAGAGCGATTTGACGTCGTCAGTGTTCAACCCGCTTAAGTGAGTGCGAAAATTATCTAACAGACGCCAACCTCCGTCTTTCCCTCGATCCGAAATAATCGGTATCCCCGCATGACTTAAGGCGTCCATATCCCTTAGAATTGTTCTTTCTGAAACCTCAAGTTTAGTTGCCAACTCCTTGGCTGTCATTTTCCCTCTATTTTGCAGCAATATCATTATGTTGAGTAACCGATCAGCCCGCATAATCTTTTAACCTTCTTTCGAAGTGCAAATTTATTTTTATATGACAAGAGATGTCATATTAATATTTTATACTTAATCTATAGAAACGGAAAGGAGAATGATTGATGACTGAAAGTCGGAAAGTGATATTATTTATTGCAACAAGTTTAGACGGGTATATTGCAACAAAAGAGGAGTCACTTGAATGGTTGTTTCAAGTAGAGGGAGAAGGGGATAATGGCACTTCTGAGTTTTTTGACACGATTGATACCGTTTTAATGGGGAAAACAACTTATGATTGGATTATGGAACATGAGGGTGACAGTAGCTGGCCGTATTCTGATAAAAATTGTTTTGTGTTCACTAGGTCTTCAATTGCTGATACGGAGCAGGTGAAATTTATTTGTCCCAATATTCCGGACTTTGTAAATGAATTAAAAAAACAGGAAGGGAAAAATATTTGGATGGTTGGAGGAGGAGAACTGCTATATTCCTTCCTAAAAGAGAATGCTGTTGATGAGCTCATCATAACTATCGCACCAACGCTCATTGGAAGTGGGATTCCTTTGTTTAAGAATGGGGATTATCATTTAGAATTGTTATTAAAAGGGACAAGGAAGTTTAATCAATTTGTAGAATTGCATTATGAGGTTAAGAGGTAAAACGTCTGACAGATAAAATAATATGCAAGTAACAGCTTTCCATATCATAGCTGTTTAAAAAAACTCACATTCGATTAATATAATCGTAATCGATATCGTGTGTTTTTTAAACGACTTTATTTCCACTCGACAATGGTCACGGTTGCAACGCCGCTCAAGGAAGGTACGACAGCTGATTGAACAACAACGGTATACAAAGTGACCGTGATCCTTAAACTGATGCCGAGCAATGTTGAAATCAAGTAAAAAGCCATACTGGCTGCTCGATAAGAAAAACACGGCTCTGACAGTGAAAATCAGCTTTCTACTGTACAAATCGAATAGCTTACCGAAAATCAATACAGTAACGGTAGAAGCCACCCGGTATGACGAAGCCAAAACGAATAAACAGCCGACAATAGCCTAATCCCCTTACGGCGAATTAGACTATTGTTGTTTGCAAAAAGGAATGATCCTAGACCTTTGTGAGGACCCCCGGAAGCATCAGCACTACCTATGTCAAAAGTACTTTATTTCGTTTTTACAAGGCTTATTTACTCATTTGGTAACCTAATTTCCAGATGTCAAGATCTTCTGTAAGACCTTCCATAAGGGGAACCTCGACCCATCCGCTTAGCTGATAGCGCATTGCTCGAAATCCTTACCACTTCGTTTATCAAAAAATTTGTGCTGTTCATCTTGACACGTCATAATATGAATAGTAATATTATTACTATGAAAAACAACATGATTAAAAAATCACCTGTCGCTTTAGCCATTCTTTGTTTTTTGATTGAGGAGTCAATGCATCCTTATCGTATGCAACAGCTTATTAAAGAGAGGGGGAAAGATGAGGTTATTAATGTTCGTCATCGAACGAGTATTTACCAAACAATTGAACGTTTGCATCGAGACAAGGCCATTGCCATCCAAGAAAAGAAAAAGAATGAAGGGAGACCCGAATTAATTGTTTATGAAATCACGGACCTCGGTCGAAATGCTGCCTATTCATGGATCCGGGAAATGATTTCTACACCGGCCCAGGAGTTTTTAGAGTTCCCTGCTGCCGTGTCTTTTCTGGCATTGTTAACGCCTGAAGAAGTCGCATTGCTCTTCAAACAAAGAGTAAGCACTCTGGAAAATAGACTCGCACATCTTGAAGATCAATTTCGGAAAGGAGCATCGCTAGGTCTGCCGCGCTTATTTTTACTTGAGGCCGAGTATCAACAAAAAGTGCTTGCGGCTGAAATGGAATGGATCCAATCCATCATCGAGGATATTCATGCTAAAAAACTGAAATGGAGCATGGAAGAACTGCGAGAGAAAGAAAACTAACTTATATAGGAAAGGTTGATTTTTAATGAATACACGATCAAGTAAGTCTTCATCATTCGATGAAACGGTGCCTGTCCTCGTTGTGGGAGGAAGTCTGGTTGGCCTGTCATTTTCCCTTTTCCTAGCTCGCAAGGGAATTAAGCCATTGGTCGTAGAGCGCCATCCAGGAACGTCCATTCACCCGCGCGTTTCAAGCCTAACCGCCCGAACGATGGAAATATTCCGTTCAGCAGGGATCGAGGAGGAGATTCGCCGTGAAGAACCCCCTTTTCCTCGGGAGTTTGGCATCATGTTTGTAGAGAGTTTGGCTGGGCGATTATTTGACAATTTGATGGAAGACATGAGTGCCTACTTTACGGGTGCTAGTCCTGTTGAAGGAAACGGCATTGCACAAGATCTGCTTGAGCCGGTTCTACGTGCACAGGCCGAGAAAATCGGTGTTGATTTGCGCTATAATACGGAGTTGATCGAGTTTGAAACAGATGAGGGTGGCATCTCGGCCATGATTCGTGATCGAGTTAGCGGCGATACGCGCCGTGTTCGAACCACATACATGGTAGGTGCGGATGGAAGTAAAAGTGGGATCCGCAAACAATTAGGTATTGGCCAACACGGAGAAGGTACGCTCTTCCATCTGATCAGCATAGTTTTTGATGCTGACATTCATGAACTGTTTAGAAGGCAAAACGCCCATATGTGTTTTTTCGCCAATGATAATGTAAGCGGAAGTCTTGTTCTGTACCCTGGAACTTTCAGAAGACCGCATATATATCGGTTGGATGTTATATATGATCCCGAAGAGGAAACCATTGAGGATTATCCAGAAGAACGTTGTGTGTCATTAGTTCGAGCAGCAATCGGAATACCTGACATCCCTGTTACGATTAAAAAGATACTAACTTGGGAAATGGCTGGTCGCGTAGCTGATCGTTTCCAAGAAGACCGGATTTTTTTAGTTGGCGATTCCGCAAGGGTTCAGCCTCCAAGCGGCGGTTTGGGAGGAAATACCGGCATCGCTGAAGCGCAGAATCTGGCCTGGAAGCTAGCAGCTGTCTTACGTGGTGAAGCCGGTTCGGATTTGCTTACCACATACGATGCTGAACGGCGCCCCGTAGCAGATTACACGGTAGAGCAGGTAGTCACGCTTTCCCAGCAGCGCGAACATGAAGGGTCGGATGGGATTACAGTAAGCACCCTACATGTCAATATGGGGTATCGTTACCAAGACGGCGCATTCGTACCGGAAGCGGACGGAAAAAACCTTCCCATTGTACAGTCGCCCGAGTTATGGACTGGACAGCCGGGAACCCGCGCAGCGCACGTCGTTCTCGAACGTGATGGCAATAGCATTTCCTCATTAGATCTATTTGGTTCTCGATTTGTTTTACTCGTTGGATCAGACGGACAAAACTGGGTGGAGGCTGCTAAACATGTTAAAGATACGCTACGTTTCCCGATCGATATTTATCAGGTTGATGGGCATAATGCTGATTTCAATAATCCTGGGAACGATTTTCTTGATGCATACGGTATAACTTCCACAGGGGCTATCATCGTGCGGCCAGACGGGTATATCGGTTGGCGAAAACCGGATACAGAGGAGAATAAGGAAGAAATGGAAAAAGTGTTAACCAATGCTCTGTCGACAATCCTTTTTCGTTAAATCAACTACATCAAAAAGGAAAGGAATAATAATTATGCTTATATTTGAATATACCGAGATCTATGATTATCCCGCATCTATCGTTTTTTCACGCCTCATCGATTTAAAGGGGCGGCCTTCCTGGATTAAGGGCATTATGGAGGCTCGAGTTACTCCTGAAGGAACGGCTCAGTTGGGGACCAAGTATTTCGAAAGAGGAAAATACTCAGGCTTCAAGAGCGAAAAAAACATGATCGTGACCGAGCTTATTCAGGATCAATTGTTAACGCTGGAGACAGTTCCTGATGAAAAGCAATCGTTTCGAGAAAGCTATCGTATTGAGCCGATTTCGGATCAATCTTGCCGTGTTCATTTCTCAATTCAAATTGACAACGTTCCGAAGGTAGCTGAATTTTTCATGCGTCAATCGATGAAGAAAGAGCAGCCGCGAACAGCTGCAGGCTTGAAGGCTGTCCTTAAGGGTTAACCTCCATACGGTTTGCTGCAGTGCGAGAGTGGCATAGGTTTCAGCATTGCCTGCTAAGTCTAGGACTAAAACTAGTTCTAAATTTGTAGCAGTAATACGTCATTTTTTTTCCATTTATCTTAATAATTAAGATAAATGAGTTGGACTGCCACGATTGAAGGCGGGGATTCGTTCAATGACTAACAACTAGTAATCTATAATACGCACTGGTGTATTTCTACAACACGCTGAGAGCAATCGGATTTCCGGGGTTCATTCCAGAATATTACACTTGCCCCAATCATGCTAGTACAGGTGGCCGATGTTCTAACGACATCGGCTTTACTGATTACTCTGTAGTCGGTTTACGAAGGTCATCGGTAAGATTTCGAAGAGATTGACAGGAGAGAATCAAGTAATCGAGTATGGTTTGTAACTCCTCTTGACTGTACTTCGAGTAGAGTTCAAGCATGGCATCGTTTAATGGAGCAAATGCCTTTTTAATCGTATGCAATTGTGAATAGAGCGGCTCGGCATAGACCACTCTGAGATCGTTAGGATCCTTCGTCCGGCGGATATAGCCCGCTTTTTCTAAGCGATTTAGCACGCTTGTAATAGCACCCGTGGTTAGTCCCGTCCACTCTGCTAGCTGTCCTGCAGTGGCTCTTCCTCTGCTTAGAATCAAATCTAAGCACTTATGATCTGTAATGTTAAGGCCAAGATGCCCAGCTATCGCCTGATGAAACATGATAGTGAGTGGATAACTGTTTGGAAGCTTCTAAAAGTGACAGATGAAGGGCTGTTTGTGTCGGTCGCATAATACATACCCCCTTTAATTTATCTCGATTCATAAAGTATAGCATAAATGATCCATTCACTGAGCGATATATGTTGGGGAGTCAGAGCTAAAGTTTAGGAACTCTTAATCAGCCTTAAGACTGAGGTAAAGGTAATGACTGATTGATATTATGAAATAAACATAATTCATCCAGATATCTTAATAATTAAGATAAATTTCAGGAAAAGAGGGAACAGTCGTGTTCGAATTCCTTATGGGAGTAGAATTTTTGTTATTACTATTACTAGTGGGTGTTTCAGGGGCTACTGGCTATGCCGCGAATCACCTCAAATATGTGGGAGAGAGTGAATCGAGCTTCCGAATATGGCTAAAAGCAGCCAAAGTTGGCGTCTATATCGGTACCGCACTAATCATGATTTGGGCACTGGACATCATGATAATTTTCGTAAATTACGGATGGCTGTTTATCATGGACCGGGTCTTGAACCTAATGCCTCTGTTAAGCTTGCCAGCGGCAATTGTGTTGATCTTTGCGCTGCCTAACCTATCGAGGGAAACCAATAAAAAGTCTTTACTGTTCTTTATTGTGTCTGTACATGTAATGACTGTTGGAGTAGCTCTTGCCTTTTTTCTAGTAACGATAGACATACCTGCAGTTCCTAATACAAAAGATATTTTGATTTATGGTGGGGCACTGATCATTTCAGTAGGTCTGCTATGGCTTTACCATGGAAGAAGGCTAAAGGTTCTGGAAAATCGGCTTCCCCGAATTAGCATAAGAATCGTAAGAGGAGCTGTATATTTAATTTTGGTGTTTGGAGTTGCCATAACAGGATTGGTCATTTCTCAAAAGATGAGTGAATTTCCTGACAGGATGAATATGGTCCATCACCATACAGCCGATTTTGGGGGTGGAGATTCCATCTTAGATGAAAATACAAATCCCCACCATGACAGTCATGATTCCAGTAAGTCGATTAGTGTTGTGGAGTTGAAAGGACCTCAAACAGACATTCCTGACAAAAAATACGTTCTCTATGCTGAGACAAAGAAGATTCGACTTGCTTCCGGCGAATCCATTGAAGCGTGGACATTTAATGGACAGAGCCCAGGTCCAAAGCTTGTCGCCAATGAAGGAGATTTGGTGGAAGTACAATTGGTGAATAAAAATATCGATAGTGGGGTTACCATTCATTGGCACGGAGTAGATGTCCCTAATGGTGAGGATGGAGTTGCCGGGATGACGCAGGATGCCGTCATGCCTGGAGAGTCGTATACCTATCGTTTTGTCGTAAAAGAGGCGGGTACTCATTGGTACCATTCCCACCAGCAGTCCTCCATCCAAGTGCAAAAGGGGCTATTCGGGGCATTTATCATATATCCATCCAGTCAACATGAAACAAAAACGATGGATACGACGATTGTGGCTCATGATTGGATTACTCCGGACGGCAGGAATATTCCCGCTCTCGATACGGCAGATACAATCCAAAGGAAAATGATTAATTCGGGAACGCCTGTACGGCTCCGTCTCGTAAATGCGGACAATTTAACTCGTACGTTTTCTTTGAACGGCGTGCCTTTCAAGGTTGTAGCCATCGATGGTTATGAGTTGAATGAGCCAGGTACTCTGACGACTAGTTTATTACGAATCGGAGGAGGAGGACGTTACGATATCGAATTCATCATGCCTGACACTGCCGTTACGCTGGCAATGCTAATGGAAGGCAAACCAATAGGAATAGTGTATAGCCCAGACGGACAAGGGAAACAAAACGTGCTCGATGAAGGAGAGATTTTAGATATCACCAAATATGGATTACCGGCACAGGCTCCATTCAATACTTCGACCGTTTTCGACAGAACGTTTACACTCATTCTTGATCAGACCTATTTTGGTGTCTATAACGGAGAGGCAGGACAGCAATGGGTTATTAACGGAAAAACGTTTCCTGATACTCCGACCCTTATGGTCAAGGAGGGAGATCTTGTGAAGACAACATTTGTAAATCGGAGTTTTGCCGATCATCCGATGCACCTTCATGGACACCATGTCCAAGTCATTAGTAAAAACGGAAAACCGATTAGTGGCAGCCCACTTGTCCTAGATACTGTAAATATTGAACCCGGCGAGACGTTTGAAGTTGCTTTCTTGGCAAATAATCCCGGACTATGGATGGATCATTGTCACAATTTGGATCATGCGTTAAGAGGCATGACGATGCATGTGGCTTATGAAAATATATACACTCCTTTCGCGATAGGAAGCGAAACGGGTAATAGTCCGGAATAGGCTTGGTGCTATCGTAAAGCTTGGGTATTAAAAGAAGCTGAAAAACAAAGAAAGAAGTGGATCTACGTCAATATTTAGGACACATAAAAGTTAATTTTTTTCATTGTGCTTCGAAACTTATTTAAATGTGTATTTGAAGGCTTGACATGGAGCCTCTGTGTGCGTGGTGATTTGCGAAAGAC
>NZ_BORB01000072.1:0-8780 GCF_018332955.1 Lederbergia ruris | reverse complement strand
ATAAAAAGGCTAATCAGGTATTGAGCCTTCATGCTTTTATGAGAACAAAGCAACTTTCCTTATTACTTGAGAGGAAAAAGAAGAAGAAAACCTATAGACAGCGCATGATAGAGGCATTTGATAAAGATCCATTTATTTGCCCACATTGCCATCGTGAGATGGATTTGGTTGAAATATGGCATGCGGATTATGGCTTGTTGTACCATTATATGGAAGATATGGAGTCTGTCAAAAGAGTGAGGAGGATAAACCTTGACCAAAAAGAAAAAGCCGGATGAATTAAGTAAAGCATTCTTGGAATCCTTGGATAAAGACGATCCATTCGGTTTAAATGAAGAAATAGAAACGTTGACTTTTAAATGTTTGGATTGTGGTAAGGAAGATGAGGTCCCTGAATATATAGTGGGGGAATTTCACTATGATTTGGAAGAAAATGAAGAAGTGGAGGTAGTCTGTCCTTTTTGTGATGGCACCATGCGACAAGCGAGGAATATCCCAAGTGAATAATCTTCACTTGGGACGTGGTTTAGTCGCGCTAGCGATTTTGTTCTTGAAAAATTCTACATGCCTAGGTTGAAATCAACAAGGATTCCTGATAGTTTTAAAACTTTTTTTCTTTCAAAGAGTTTTTAGTAGAATTTTTTGTTAAAATAGAATACATGAGTCTATTTTGAACGAAAAAAGGCAGGTGAAATCGTTGGGAAAGATTATTTCCATAGCGAACCAAAAGGGAGGCGTTGGAAAAACGACCACCTCAGTAAATCTTGGTGCTTGTTTAGCCTATATAGGAAAAAAGGTTTTACTTATAGATATAGATCCACAAGGGAATGCGACCAGTGGTTCAGGTATTGATAAAGGGGATGTACAGCAATGTGTCTATGACGTGCTTGTTGATGATGTTGATATTAAGACTGTCATTAAGCAAACAGCCGTAGATAGGTTATTTGCAGTTCCTTCAACGATTCAATTAGCGGGTGCTGAAGTTGAATTAGTACCAACCATTTCAAGAGAGGTTCGATTAAAAAGGGCTGTAGATCAAGTGAAGGACGAATATGATTATATTCTAATTGATTGTCCGCCATCTCTTGGATTACTTACATTAAATTCTTTAACAGCTTCCGATTCTGTGATCATTCCTGTTCAATGTGAGTATTATGCCTTAGAAGGATTGAGTCAGTTATTAAATACAGTACGATTAGTACAAAAGCATTTAAACAATGAATTGATGATTGAAGGCGTGCTGTTAACGATGTTGGATGCACGCACAAATCTGGGACTCCAAGTGATTCAAGAGGTGAAAAAGTATTTCCAAAATAAGGTATATCAAACCATTATTCCACGTAATATTCGGTTAAGTGAAGCACCGAGTCATGGAGAACCTATTATTCTTTATGATCCAAAATCACGGGGAGCAGAGGTTTACTTAGATCTTGCAAAGGAAGTGGCTGAAAATGGCTAAAGGTCTCGGGAAAGGGATTAATGCTTTATTTGCAAATGTAGAGGTTAATGAAGAGGAAACGGTAAAGGAAATTGAGTTAAAGGAAATTAAGCCCAATCCTTATCAACCTAGAAAGGTATTTTCGGAAGAGGCTATTTTGGAATTAAAGGAATCGATCAAGCAACACGGTGTATTACAGCCCATTATTGTAAGAAAAAATATTAAGGGATATGAAATTGTTGTGGGGGAGCGTCGCTTTCGCGCTTCTAAAGCGGCAAAGTTAAAAACCATTCCAGCTGTTGTTAAGAAATTTACAGATCAGCAAATGATGGAATTGGCTGTACTTGAAAATTTACAAAGAGAAGATTTAACTCCCATTGAAGAGGCGATCGCTTACCAAACTTTGTTGGAAAAACTGAATTTTACACAAGAAGATTTGGCGAAGAGATTAGGAAAAAGTCGTCCCTATATTGCCAATCATATCCGCCTGTTAAGCCTACCAAAAACCATTCAAAACCATATTGTGGAAGGAAAGCTTTCCATGGGACATGGGCGTACCTTATTAGGACTTAAAAGAAAAGAAAAAATCGAAGCTCTTGCAGAACGAACGGTAAAAGAGGGGCTAAATGTAAGACAGCTTGAGCAATTAGTTCAGCAAATGAATCAAAATGTTTCACGTGAAACAAAAAAGGAAAAACCAAAAAAGGATGTTTTCCTTGTTGAAAGTGAAAATAATCTACGAGAAAAGTTTGGAACAACGGTTACAATTAAAAGAACCAAGAAAAAAGGTAAAATTGAAATTGAATTTCTATCTGCAGAAGATTTAGAAAGAATTTTACATTTACTAGAAAAAGGATAAACGTAATAAATTTAAAAAAGGAGGAAAATAAAGCTAGTGAAAGTTACAGAAAATTTTCCTCCGATACATCCCATTTATGGGGGAGAGAAACTTTATGATCGGCATAGATCTGATCTGCGTGAATAATGGCGGAAGCGAGTTGTTTAGCCATATTCATGACTAAGTTAAGCCGTGTATTTTGTAAAACAAAGAATTCCATATAGCCACTGACATTCACAATCCCTGTCATATGCATATGACCAACATGAGGAAGTTCCTTCTTTACACCCGCACCAGGCTTAACGGGTCCTGCACCAACTTTAATCATCCCGATATTCTTCATTCTTCCTAAACACGCGTCAATGCCGATTATAAAGGGATTGGTAAATTGAGTTTGAATGACTTCTAACTTTTCTTCGAGGTTAACAGCATGGATAGGTTCAGCTAGTGTTCCTTGCACATGGAAGTGGGTTAAGTTAGCCTCTTGAAGAAAGCTTCCTGTTAAAGGACCCAATGAATCACCTGTTGAACGATCTGTCCCAATACATACAAGTACAATGGGGGATCGCAGAGATAGTGGGAGTAAATCTAACATACCATCAGCAATGGAATTTGTAGACAGTGGATCTGTATGGTGAATGTGAATTTCCTTTTGTTTGGGTATACGGAAGAATGCCTCATGTGTCATGCGGGTATCTCCTTTCGCTCATCATTACCATTATACGGAAGCGGGATTATTTCTATACATTGAAAGTGAAAAATCATTATAAGCTGTTCATCACAACACATTTTTGCTAAAATAAAATTATTTATCATGAATTTGTTTTAATAGAAAATTTACCATCAGGGGGAAAGAAATTGGAAAAAAAGGAATTCAATCTTCATGATGTAGTAGAAATGAAAAAACAGCATCCATGTGGCACAAATCGTTGGAAAATCATTCGCATGGGGATGGACATTCGAATAAAATGTGAGGGGTGTGGCCACAGTGTTATGCTGCCTCGACGTGAATTCACAAGAAAAATGAAAAAGATCTTAGAGAAGCACGAGGAATAGCCTCGTGCTTCAGACTTTTAGTAAATGCCTGCATACTGTGTTTCACACCGCGCTATTCGCTCATTCAGGGGACTGAGCCTAGCTCATAATTTGTCTGACAAACAGACGATAATAAACGATGGTAAAATTGTTTTTTTTAATAAGACTCTCTATAATGGTAGTGAATGAAATGTAAAAAACCTTCATGGTTACCGATAGAATGGACGAGATAAGAGGAGTGACAATAATGGCCCTTACAGCAGGGATTGTAGGTTTACCGAATGTCGGAAAATCTACTTTATTTAATGCAATTACAAAGGCAGGGGCAGAAGCTGCCAATTATCCATTTTGTACAATTGATCCGAATGTGGGAATTGTAGAAGTTCCTGATATTCGCTTGCAAAAATTAACAGAACTTGTGCAACCTAAAAAAACTGTACCAACTGCTTTCGAATTCACCGATATAGCTGGAATTGTGAAAGGGGCAAGTAAAGGAGAGGGACTTGGAAACAAATTTCTTTCTCATATTCGCCAGGTAGATGCTATTTGTCATGTGGTGCGTTGTTTTGCTAGTGAGGATATTACCCATGTCTCAGGAAAGGTAGATCCAATTGATGATATCGAAACGATCAACCTCGAGCTGATTCTTGCCGATTTAGAAACAGTGGACAAACGAATCGGTCGAGTGGAAAAACTGGCGAAACAAAAGGATAAAGAGGCAATTATAGAATTTACTGTTTTATCTAAATTAAAAGAAGCTTTTGAAGCTGAAAAACCAGCCAGATCGATTGAGTTTACCGAGGATCAAATGAAAGTTGTGAAAGGTCTTCATCTCCTAACAAGTAAGCCTGTTTTATATGTCTCCAATGTTAATGAAGAGGATATTCAAGATCCTGAACATAATGAATATGTACAAAAAGTAAAGGAATTTGCGAAGGAAGATCAAGCAGAAGTCATTGTTGTTTGTGCAAAAATCGAAGAAGAAATGGCCGAACTAGATGACGAGGAAAAGGCGATGTTCCTAGAAGAATTAGGGATCGATGAATCAGGTCTCGATAAATTGATTCGCGCCACTTACAATCTTTTAGGACTGGCGACTTACTTTACAGCTGGCGTCCAAGAAGTACGTGCATGGACATTTAAAAAAGGGATGAAAGCTCCTCAATGTGCAGGAATCATTCATACTGACTTTGAAAGAGGGTTTATCCGAGCAGAAACAGTTTCCTACGAAGATTTATTAGCAGGCGGCTCGATGACAGCGGCTAGAGAAGCTGGGAAAGTAAGACTTGAGGGGAAAGACTATCTAGTTCAAGATGGGGATGTCATTCATTTCCGATTTAATGTCTAGTTTTGTTATAAAGTTTTAATAAAAGGGACGTGGCTAGGCCCCTATGGTTAGCGAATAAAGGGAATCCATTTTTTGTTCAAAATGGATTCCCTTTTTGTAAATAGATAAAATTTTGATCAAAAAGTATAAAATTCCTCCTTTTGCAGCTGATTTAAAATTAGCTCCAATACATCATTCTGGGACATATTATTCGTCAGTATGGTTTCTCTATCAACCCCAAGATAATCATGTGGCCTCCACCAGTTTCGTAAAGACTCTTCCCCGAATTCCGCCTTTTTTGAACTAGAGTTATGACGGATGACGGTTTCCTCAAAGGACAAATCAAAGTAATAAGTATAGGACTGTTGGTTATAGAATTGGATTAAATTTTTCAACATTCTACCATAGAGACTTTTATACAAGATTCCTTCCACAATCACAAATTTACATTTCCCTTTGCCATATTCTGCGATTTGGCGAATCAAATCAATGGCTAGATTTCCTTCTCGATCGTGAACCTTTAACATTTCGCGGCGAACGACATCCTGAGAAACCAATAGCGTTCCATGTCCCAAATGATTTTGAAGACGTTTCGCAGTCGTTGTTTTTCCACTTCCAGAGTTTCCGCGTATGATAATGAGTATAGATTCCATATTTTCCCCCTATGTATCATGTTAGACGATATTCTCTCTTTTATTGCATTCGAGATAGAGGGGGATATTCCTTCTTCTACTCATTTGATCTAAAAATTTGGTGAGAAATGCCAGCAAAAGGCTTTGTAGGGAAATGACGATTAACATCTAAAATAAGATTGAATAAAAAAGCCTTTAGTTGAACGATTTTATGTATAAATTCCTTCTTTAGACACAGAATAAAAGGGAATCGTCTTTTTGATTCAACTTTGCATAAAAGAGGTGCTTAGATTGAGGACATTAAAGCGGATTGCCTTAGCTTTAGTCATTATTGGAGCTATTAATTGGGGGCTAATCGGTTTATTCCAGTTCGACTTAGTGGCTGCTATCTTTGGTGGACAAGCGGCAGGTCTTTCCAGATTTGTATATACTTTAGTCGGCCTTGCGGGTCTTGTAAGTATTGCTTATTTCTTTGATCAAGACGTTGTAGAGGATCAAGAAGATTCCGTATATAGAAATACGGATTTTGCAACGGAATTTGCAGAAGAGCCAGATGTTGATCGATTATATAACCCTTCTTTAGAAGTTTATGAAAATGAAGATGAGGAAGAATTTTAACAAAACTTGGTGGGGTTAAACCTCACCGAGTTTTTTGGTGAAAAATGTCCAATGTTGTTCTTCTCTATGATATAATGGAAAACCTAAAAGAGCACTTATTATCATTAGAAAAGGAGAGCAGCATGAATATAGATTATCAGTTGTTTAAAGCAGTCAATCAGCTTGCTGGTCAAAGTCATTGGTTAGATCAGTTTGTCATCTATTTTTCTAAATTCGGCCCGATTCTTTTTGGACTTGTCTTTATCTATCTTTGGTTTGTACCAACAGCAAATAAAAATAAAAATCGACAAATTGTATTATTTGCTTTTACAATAACCTTTATTACACTTGGTATAAATAAAGTCATTGAATGGATGTATTTTAGACCACGGCCATTTGTAACTCATGATGTAAATTTTTTAAGTGATAAATTGGAAACAGATCCTTCGTTCCCTAGTAATCATTCAGGTGGATCTTTTGCGTTAGCGATTGCCCTGTTTTGGAGACAAAAAAAATGGGGGAGTATTCTCCTGTTTATGGCTGTCTTTATGGCACTTTCCCGACTCTATATCGGTGTCCATTACCCCACAGATGTATTAGCTGGTGCGGTTATTGCCTTGATTGTCACCATGATCATAATGTCCTTGAGTCGCTATTTAGCGCCACTCTTTAACTGGATCATTGGAATTTATAACCGGATTGAGGCAAAATTGTTTAGAAAAAAGGATCAAGATTTTACAGTGAATAAATAATAAACGATAAAGTCTGAGTGAAGAACATGATAGATAGTTCTTCATTCAGACTTTTATTATGGAATTTGGGATAATGCTGGGTCTAGCTCCAGCGCCCAGCGACTAGGAAATTTTCGGTGCCTGCTTGCGTAAGTCAACATAAGTTCGCCTTTCAATGTCTAGCTGCAGGCGGTAGGGGCTCGAGGTCAAATAACCTGGAATCCTGGAAGGGAAAGAGCGCCCTTCCAGGATTCCAGAACATTTGCTTGTCGCCCCTGAACAACCGCCTTCCGCTTTTCTTTGTTGCAACCTGTCCAGCATTGTGATAGAATAAATTATTGTGAGTAATGCAAATTGCTCCTTGCTCTTTTTTATTGTCTAGCTCCAGCGCCTAGCCACTCGAGGCCAAATAACCTTTCAAGAAGGAAGTCAAAAAGCGGACTTCCGTGTTGAAAGAACATTTGCTTGTCGGGCTGACCAAGTCGCTTTCGCTTTTCATAATAAAAGAGCCGCATAGACCATAGGGAGGTGACTATACGATGAAAAAGTACGAAATTATGTACATTATCCGACCAAATATTGAGGATGAGGCTAAAAAAGCTGTTATTGAGCGTTTTGATGGCGTTCTTACTTCAAATGGTGCGGAAATCATCGAATCAAAAGATTGGGGCAAACGTCGTCTTGCATATGAGATTGAGGACTTCCGTGAAGGACTTTATCACTTAATCCATGCAAATGCTACACCTGAAGCTGTTCAGGAATTCGATCGTCTTGCTAAAATCAGCGGTGATATCATTCGCCATATTGTTGTTAAAGACGAAAAATAATAATGTTTCACGTGAAACATTTCTGGAAAGAGAAGTAAATCGGGGAGAGGTTGATTCTGATGATGAACCGAGTTGTATTAGTTGGTCGTTTAACCAAAGATCCAGATTTGCGATATACCCCTAATGGAGTCGCTGTTGCAACATTTACTCTAGCTGTTAACCGTACTTTTACAAATCAACAAGGTGAGCGGGAAGCTGACTTTATTCAATGCGTGACATGGCGTCGCCAAGCGGAAAATGCAGCTAATTACTTGAAAAAGGGTAGTTTGGCTGGTGTAGACGGGCGAATCCAAACGCGTAATTTTGAAGGGCAAGACGGTAAACGCGTATATATCACCGAAGTTGTAGCAGACAATGTGCAATTTCTTGAACCTAGAAGTTCGACATCAGAACGGAGAGGGGATTTTGGTGGGAACCAATTTGGAGGAGATCAGGGAAACTCCAATTATTCCTATGGTTCAAATCAGGGTCAGCGAAACAACCAGAACTTTACTCGAACTAATGATGATCCGTTCTCTAATGATGGAGAACCTATTGATATTTCGGATGATGATCTACCGTTTTAGATCTTTATCCAGTTTAATAAAATAACCGAAGTGTGCTTCCATAAGAGGAAGGCCGTTTTAACAGATTAAAAATGCATATAAAAGGAGGTTATCTTCATGGCAGGTGGACGTAGAGGTGGACGGAAGCGTCGGAAGGTTTGTTACTTTACAGCAAATGGGATTACTCATATTGACTATAAAGATGTCGATCTTCTTAAAAAATTCGTCTCTGAACGTGGAAAAATTCTTCCACGCCGTGTAACTGGAACAAGTGCTAAGTACCAACGTAAATTAACGATCGCGATCAAACGTGCTCGTCAAATGGCGTTGCTTCCATTTGTAACAGGCGAATGAAAAAAGCGCAAGCACCTGTTTAGCGACGTACAAATTTAAAGACTTCTGACGAGATAAAGGAAACACGGTGAGGTCATAGAACGAACCGATGTTGACTTATCGTAGGAAGAAGACGTAAATTTGCTAGTCGCTAGGTGCTGGAGCTAGACAGAGAAAAGTGAAAGGGCAGTAAGGGTTAAACCTTCTGCTCTTTTTGTTTTTTAAAAAGAGCAAATTTGTTGGTTTTTCAAAGATGCTCACTTGGTTTGGGAGCCTCTCCGTAGTAGGAAAGTTATGATTCATTTCCAAGCTCCAACCAAATTTTAAAGCATTCACTTAAAAATGGGTGTGTATGAGTAAAATGTTTGTGGGCGAACAAAATAGGAACGCGCCATTTCGATCTGTTTAACGGAGAGGCCCATTGTGGCAGGGGGGCTCTTTCAAGGTGATATCCACGGCTTTATATGGGGTGGCGGG
>NZ_BORB01000071.1:0-8840 GCF_018332955.1 Lederbergia ruris | reverse complement strand
TAATGGTCCAACAGGAAGTGTAGTTAATTATTGAGTTGTTAGCAAGTGGCTTTTTCTTTTATGCATAGCCCTATAGGCCATGCATAAAAGAAGTGCCATAACCTACATTTTTAGTTTGCCATAAACAGTTTTTTATACCATTATTATAAGGTATATTTCCTACCTTTCCTTTATGGTTTCAACAATTTTCCATTTGTAAAAAATGGAAAACGAGTTTTTTATACACGAAAAAAGACCGGCATTATAGATACCGATCTCCTTTCATCTATTTCGTTAGGTTCAACACTCTATTCAACAATTTCTAATGGTGGAAAACTGTTTATCAAATCCACCGTTTGAACAGATACATTAATTATACGTAATAGCAAATTAAAAATATATTTTTCATCCTCTGAGTATAGATTAGGATCATCTACAATTCCTGATTTCTTATCCGTTTTCACCTGATACTGATCAATGATCCATTCGATTGCTGGACGTCCGTTTACCTCATACTCATATGCCTTCTCAGGGATATTCGAGATGGTAATGTCGGTATTGAACACAATCTTTTCTAACACTCCCTTTTTAGGATGTTTCATCTTCTTAACCTTGTACGAAGGATTCGCTTTGCCTTCAATTACAACATCAGGATATGGTTCAATCATTTCATAATTTATGTGTAAATCAACAAGTTTTTTCCCGATTTCAATAAATTTTTCTTTATTTTTTAGTACCGGAATTCTCGGGAGACCTTTTGCTAAATCGTTAGCATATCTTTTTCTATATTCTTTAGAATGTAGAATTGCATAAATATAAGCTAATAGTTCTTCATCGTTTATTGATAACTTACTTTTGATTGGATTATTTGCATTAAAAGATTGGTCCGCAAAAAGATTATTATCAGTGACTCCTAAATGAATTGGAAATACTTGCCCATTGTCGATTAATGCAGATTCAGGAATTTTATCAGTTACTAAAACAGAAAAACCCTTTCTTGCTCCTGGTCCCGAAACCATAATTACCTTATTAGGCACTGCAAATAGAGAATCAAATTTTCCTGGACGGGCGATAACCGATCGGTCATAATAAAGATATTTTTTAGTGAATGGTCTATATTGAGATAATACTACTTTCTTTTCATCAACTGTAATAGTTTCTCCATTGATAAGTCTTCTTTTCAACTCATCACTCCAGCTAATTTTAGACTCATCAAGCGTAATATTAGATAGTTTCTCGTTATTGTCCTTTATTTTAGATAAACGGTGTACATCATCGTTATAATTCGTAGCCATTCTGCCTATAGAATCCATGAGTGTTGATTTTGAAAAATTATAGACCCACTTATCTCTTTTTGTTTGTATTCCCAATGATTTATACTTATACACAGAATCCGATTGGCCTTGTAATTCTTTAAATCTTAAATAATCTTCATCCCTTTGATTTATCCAATCATTATTGGAATCAGGTATTACTTCCTTCCAGGCTACATTTGAAATACTTTTTTCCTCACTCAGTTTATCAAGTTTTTGCTTTTTACTTAAAAAATCCCCAATATCAGAATAATATATTTTGTGATTCGAACTACCATCTTTCACCATAATAATTATTGCTACACCAGTTAAAATGTCAAACACATTCTGTCCTTCTGCCTTCGCTTCTTTCGAAGATTTCCCTCTAATTGAACCTCGAAGGTTATAAACATACAGATAATTAAAATCCTCATGCAAACACTTTCGTAGTCCATCGGTACTTGTCTTATCAATATATGAACTCGCCGTAATAAATCCAACTACTCCCATATTTTTTAATCTGTCTGTTGACCAACGAAACGCTTTAATATATGAGTCATATAATGTATGGAGGGCATTAGCTTTTGAATACTTAGCATAAGTATCTGCAATTCGCCCTTCTAATATAGGATAAGCAACATTTTCATTATTGTCATTTTCGCTCTTTTGACGAGCAGAATAAGGGGGATTTCCAATAATGGCGAAAATTGGTTCTTTACGTTGACGTTCAAGCCGTTCATTATTTTCTCCAAACAATTCGTCCTCAAAAGAATCCTCTTTCTCCGTACTTTCGAACGTATCCGTCAAAACGATACCATTAAATGGCGTGTAGTCACCTTTCATAATAGAATGGAAGGTTTCTTCAATATTGATTGCAGCAATGTAATAACTTAACAATATAATTTCATTTGCATGAAGTTCTTGAGTGTACTTACGTAGTAAATCCTCCTTAGAAATCAATCCACTTTGAATTAATCGGACAATAAATGTTCCTGTACCAGTAAATGGATCAAGGATGTGAACCCCTTCATCACTTATTGATTTACCAAAATGTTTCTTCAATACATCCTCAACTGAATGTATAATAAAATCTACCACTTCAACAGGCGTAAACACAATTCCCAAGCGTTCTGTTGTTTCTCTAAATCCAACTTTAAAGAATTTATCGTATAATTGGATGATAATGTCCTGTTTTGCTTTAAGGTTATCAATTCCTTCAGCACGTACACGAACACTCTCATAGAAATTCTCCAGTCGTTCTTGTTCCTTCATAAGTCCTTGTTTATCCATAACATTCAAAACAGCATCCATTGCTTGTGAAACAGGGTTATCCACCGCAAAGCTATATGAATCAAATAACGCTTCAAATACTGGTTTTGTAATTAAGTGCTGTGCCAACATTTCAATCGCTTGTTGCTCTGAAATAGCTCCGTTAATATTGTGGCGTAGTCCTGAAATGAACTTTTGGAATGCCCAATAGGCCTCACTATTTGTATCTTCCAACATCACACGAATACGCATCATATGTTGTTGTGCAATTTCTGCAACATCTTTAGACCAATCTTCCCAATAACGTACATTTCCTACCTTTTTTACAATCTTTCCATAAATGGCTCGTTCAATGTCAGAAAAGTCTTCTTCATCGAGCCTAAGAGCCAATTGTTCTGCTTCTGGTTCCGCTACGGTAAATCCGCCTTCACTTTCATCAGGTGCAGAACCTACACCTATTACTTGTAACTGTTCAGGTTTTTTCTTGTTTAATTCCAATTTATTAATCGTAGCATCAAATCGTTCATCTATAGAACGCAAAGCATTCAGGACATCCCAAACTACCTGATACTTCTCATTTTTATCTAATACACTATTTTCATCCACTCCTGCTGGAATGCCTATTGGGAGAATTACATATCCATAATCCTTACCTGGTGCCTTACGCATTACACGTCCTACTGCTTGTGCAATATCAATGCGTGATTTACGAGGTTTTAGGAACATAACAGCATCCAAATCAGGTACATCTACACCTTCTGTAAGGAAACGTGCGTTTGATAGAATACGACACGTATTTGGTGGAACCTCTCCTTTTAGCCAAGAGATCTTCTCATTCTTTTGCAAAGCATTCATTGAACCATCCGCATGATCTATTTCTACACGCACAGGTTCTCTCTGGTCTCCAGAGGTGTTTATATACATATCCACCACTTCAGTAAACATGTCTTTAATCAATTTTGACTCACGTATCGTTCCAGCAAAAGCAATTGCACGTTTCATAGGGTTGGCTGAAATAACATTAGAGTTGCTCTTGCGTTTAATTAAACCATTCCAACAACCGATAATTTTTGTTACATCATCAAATTCAAGTTCTGTGTCACGTTTATTCGCCAACATGTTTTGAAAACTTCTAGCAATCATCTCTTCATCAACCGCAAGAACCATTACTTTATAGTCAGTTAATATCCCGTTATTAACCGCATCTCCAAATCCAATACGATAAAACTCTTCACCGTAAATAGTTTCGTCATTCATATCTGCAATTACAACAGACATTTCATCTGCTTTTTGCTTAGCATCTTCCCCATAAATACGTGGAGTTGCCGTTTGGTACAAACGCTTCTTAGCCTTAATATTATTATCACTATGCACTTTCACAAAAGCACTAGCTTCTTTACCCGCTTCAGTTGCACCAGTTGTACGATGGGCCTCGTCACAAACAACCAAATCAAACTCATAGAACCCATTTTTCTGAGCGTCAATGATTACATCAATGGACTGATATGTTGAAAAAACCACTAAGAATTTGCTTTGTGTATCCGCTGAATCAATAACCCTCTGACGTTCCAGTAACTTATGATAATCAGTTGTAGCTGGATACCCTAAGTCTGCCGCTGCAATATCTTCAAACTCATTTTCACCTTTGGTTTTCTTTGTAACCTTCCGATCAGAGCATACAGCAAAAGTATCCATATTTTCACGATACTTAGAATCAGCAGTCCATCCTCTCAATGATTGAGACAGCAACTGAATACTAGGTACAAGGTATAGCACTCTAAATGTACCATTCTTCTTCTCTGCCATTCTTTCAGCAATTACCATTGAAGTATAGGTCTTTCCCGTTCCAGGAGCCATAATCAGCTTCCCACGGTCAACCGTTTCAAATCCATTTACTACCGCCTCTATGGCAGGAATCTGGTGAGTACGTGGTTGTTTAGGTGATTTTAATTCAATTGTTTGCGGCTTCTCAAAAGAAAATTGCGACCAATCAATTTCGCTTTCACGTAATTGAGACAACCCAATACGAGCAATGTTTTTGTCACGATCTAATAAAGCATCGTTTGCATTACTACTCCACTTATCAGTTGAAGTGACAACAATCCCTTCTGTATAATAGCTCTTTCCTACTTCATTTAAAAATGAATCTATATGTGACTTTTGAATTGTTGTATCCTTTGAGTAATACTTACATTGAATAGCAATTAATTCACCGGTTTCCCTTTTACGAGCAACTAAATCCACACCTGTATCCTTTTTAGGGATGCCATATTCTTCCGGAACATCCGCTAACATCCAGACTTCGTCAAATAAACGTGCATACATAGGTTCCTTTTTCAAATAAGCTGTAACCAACAGCTCGAAAAGTGTCCCTCGATCACGTTGTTCCATTTCCTTCCCTTCCAGATTTCGGATAATTTTATCGAATGAATGACTTACATGATAGCCAATTGTCTCTTCCATTTTCTTAATCCCTCCAAGCCTCCAAAACACCATATACTAATATTAATGTCTAATTCAATTTTATCACACCAATTCAGCAAAGCATCTATACAATTCAATATTGAAAAGTAGATTTTGGTTGCAAAAAAGGGAGGGGTTATTGTATTATTTGAATTTTCATCACTGAATGACTACAGCTTGTTCATTTCATTTAGAAAACAAATAGACTACTGAAATCGACCTTTGAGCCGCATGTCAGTAGCCTTTTCTATCTCCGTTCAATTAGCTTTTCTCTCCCTTGTAACAATCTCCCGCAAATACATATAGATTTCCTCCATCGACCACAATGCCAGTAGCATTCTTAGCGTAGTGTCCATCTCGGGAAATCTCTTGTACTTTTCTATACGCCAAATGTACGATGCTGAGCAACCGACTATTTCAGACATTTCTTGTAAAGAAAGATGATGTGTCAAACGATATTCATACAGAAATCCCCCAAAATCTTCTACAGCCTTATTAATCCTATCCATTCTCTGTTCCTTATGACTCATTGCTTTCTCCTCCTCTTTTCGTTACTGACAAATCGCTCAGTACCCTCTGCTATTTGTGAACCTCTTATTATAAGCAAGAATGTTGCCTAACATAACTACCAAATGGAAAACTGGAATATTTCATTTCTAGGAATCTACTATAAAGATATAGGGAAAAGTCATACAAAACCAAAGGAGTGATGTAGATGAACCAAGAGGAATTCATGAGTTTATCAATGAATGAAAAGTTAAGAACTGTGAACCAAATGTTAGAAAAAGAGGAGAAAGACCATCTAAAGAACGCTAGTGAGAAGGTTGGAATCCCATATTCTGCCTTCACAAAAATCATGCGTGACAACGGTAACTACCAATACAATCAAACTAGCAAAAGGTACGAAAAGCTATTGAGCTTAGAGGAATATGAACAATATCTACAGGTAGGGACAAATAAAGTGGAAGAATTGAATGAAACATTGAGTTTCCTTGAAGAACACTTAGATGAATTGAAAAAACTATTGGTGGTACATCAAAACCAATTAATTTTAGATCCCGTAGTGTATGATCCATCCTGCAAAACCGCAAGTAAGTCCTTCCAAGTCAATGTTAGCATTTATGATCAGTTCACAGAATTATGTTCTATCCAATTTCCTCATCTTCGCCAAAAAGACCTCGTGAGTCAATGTTTACTTGATTTTGTACGGAAATACCAAAAAACCCGCTCTGAATAAACTCAGGGAGGGCCTTTTCATTTTAACAACTTACCTTTAAAAACTACCCCCAGAATATCTATTTGCTGTGAGAGGATAATGGTAAATCTCAATGTCATCATCAATAAAGCCCCTTCTTTGTGCTGCAATAAGGGTTTGGTACATATTTTCTCGACCTACAACATTATCCGTGTGAATATGAATCTTGTTAGCAGGTCTTAGACCTTTTTGGCAAATATATTTGACTAGATCATAACCAGTCGGTAGGAGATTTCCCTTATCATCCATTCCTAAATCATGATCTAACGAAAGTATATGCAACCTCTTATTCTCTATTAGGTAGATTGCATCTTCAATAGTTCTTGCACCAGTAAATCCCTCTGGAATATCCCGTAGATCATCAAGATAAACACAGTCCCAGTCATGCTCTCGAAACAAATCCAGAATATCAGTTTGAATATGTCCCTCCCAACCTGTATAGGCTCTGTCCATGCACATAGCATCAATTATGGCGTTATTGTCCAATAACAATCTTGCAATATCAACAAAGCCGAAGAAGGCCGCAATCGAAAGTGGTGCCCTACCGAGTCTATCCTTTTTGTTTACAATTGCCCCTTTCTCAATGAGTAGCTTAGTAAATCCCAAGTTTCCCAAGTAAACAGCCCAGGTCAGCAAATCTTGTCCTTGAATCACTTCGTTTACGTCATGCTTTTTCAAATATCTTTCAAGTTCATTAGTATCGTTGTTCTTTATGATATTTAATAAATTCAATGAGCCCTACTCCCCCTTTCCTCGTATTTCGTAACCCCTTCATGTTTCATATGTTTATCGTAGTTAAATCAACAATCAGCCAAACTGGAAATAATATTTTAGATTATATAAAGTATGCTGACTGCGAAAACTCGCCATGTTTTGGCCTCATCAAGAATTCAATAGTTGCCATACGATAAACAGAATCTTCCCACTTAAAAACATGTATATCCAGTAGTTCCATCCCTGTATTTTCGATTTTCTGTTTCTGAGTTTCAATAAAGTCATCAATAAGTGTCTCACTACAAATAATTGAACTGATAGTCGTTCCGGCCCACTGCCAAATATCTGGCGATTGTCTTTTGATAATGTCCGTCTTTTTACTCATTTGTTATCCCCACCCTTTTATTTAATCATATTTAACCCTCATTAAAATCTTAACACCCCATTTAAAAGGTACAATTTTTCAATAAATTCAGTATATTACTTTTTTAACTATGGAGGAACTTTATCTTTATTCTCGGGTATACAATCCAAATGTCCATGATCTTAACCCTGTTTTTTATTCATACCCTACACTCCTTATCCGTTGTTTTATTCATTTAGATCATGGGATAATTAAAATGATGCTAACTTGAAAGGCGATGATAATGTGCATAGTGATCACAAAAATGAACCAAAACCCAATTTTGATTTTGAATTTATTGATATACAGACCGTTGCTGACTATTATGAAGTTAATTGTGAAACTGTAAAAAAATGGATTATGGAAAATCGTATATCCGGAAAACAACTGGTTTCGGGAAAATACTTAGTTTCAAAACAGGAATTTGAATATCTCAAAACGAAGAGGGATCAAGATAATACAGAAAAAGACATTCGACAACTATTGGGTGATGATTATTCCGACGATTGGGAAGTAGAGCTAGATTAATGGGATGACAAAGACCCGCTCTGAATAAAATCAGTGGGGTCTTTGTCATCCCAACATTTTATCCTAATTTCCTGTCAGCCTACATCTGGTTGCACTAAAATGTCTTTAATTTTTCCCCCATATGTATATGGAGAAAAAAACAAAATCAACTTTTCTAACACTTCAGCAATCCGATCAGTAGATTCAGGAATATTATAATTTTCAGTCTTTGTGAAATAGTTTACGGTCCTCTCATTATCCTTAAAGTAAATATCAGGACAAATGCACTCCTTTAAAAGTTCCTTTTTCTCCAAAAAGTGACGGTATACTTCCAATAAAGACCATTCAAAACGAATACCTACAACAAAGCCCTTTCGTTTCTTACTCGGTATTTCACAGAAGTACGTTATATTCCCAATCCCCGCCCCAAATGTTAATTGTTTATTCCCTTGTAAGTTTTTTTTACTGGAATGAAAGTTGTAAAAGTACGGCATCCTTTGACAAAACTTTTCCAAAAGATACCTTTTAATATCATAATCATTCTCAAAATTATAAGGATTTTCCACAATTAAAGCTCTACCAATATGTGTTTCGGGCATCCGAATTTCTTTATCTTTCACCTTAAACTTTACCGCAATTTCATTTATTGAATCAATTGCATCCCATACATCTAAGAAGTAGCAAGTGTTATTCAGCTCTTCAATTCGTTTTTTTACCTCTGGTTGGATCTCAATTGCATAAAAATTAATATACTTATGTCGATTTTTTAGTAGCAATTTTTTTATTCCGTCAATATGTTCTGGCTGAAACTTTTCTGCAATCCAAAGAAGATGTTTATGGCAAACTAATAATGTAGGGATTGGCATTTAATTTATGTATGGCCCGTAGGGCATACATAAATTAAATACGCCACTTGCCAACTCCTCCAAATAACTTTAAACTCCTCGTTGGACCAACA
>NZ_BORB01000070.1:0-8939 GCF_018332955.1 Lederbergia ruris | reverse complement strand
GTCTTTCGCAAATCACCACGCACACAGAGGCTCCATGTCAAGCCTTCAAATACACATTTAAATAAGTTTCGAAGCACAATGAAAAAAATTAACTTTTATGTGTCCTAAATATTGACGTAGATCCAATGAAAAATAAAAGGTTATAATGAATTGTTGAAATAAATTCATTGTAACCTTATTGGAGAGGTTATAATGAACAAAAAAAATATAAAAGTCACTCAGAATTTTATTACTTCAAAATATTATATAGAAAAAATAATGAATCACATAAGTTTAAACGTTAAAGATAATGTTTTTGAGATAGGAGCGGGTAAGGGTCATTTCACTTTGGAGCTGGTAAAAAGATGTAATCATGTAACGGCAATAGAAATTAACCCTAAATTATGTGAGATAACACGTAATAAGCTCTCAAATCATTCTACTTATCAAATTGTTAATGTTGATATATTGCAGTTTAAGTTTCCTAGACAAAAAACTTATAAAATATACGGTAATATACCTTATAATATAAGTACAAGTATAGTTAGAAAAATTGTGTTCGAAAGTATGGCTACCATAAGTTATTTAATTGTAGAATATGGGTTTGCTAAAAGATTATTAAATACAAACAGATCACTAGCATTACTTTTAATGGTAGAGGTGGACATTTCTATTCTAGCAAAAATCCCAAGAGACTATTTTCATCCGAAACCTAAAGTGGATAGTGCGTTAATCATGTTAAAAAGAAAATCAACAAAAATGTCAGCCAAAGAGAGAAAAATATATGAATACTTTGTGATGAAATGGGTTAACAAAGAATATAAAAAATTATTCACAAAAAACCAATTTAATAGGGCTTTAAAACACGCAGGGATAAATGATTTAAGAAATATTGATTTTGATCAACTTCAATCTGTTTTCAATAGTTACAAATTGTTTAACGGCTTAAAGCGATAAACTTGATAAAAATTGAGAGCATGGAATAACGTGATTATTATTAGGAAAAATTAATCTTTAATCATTAGTAGGATAGCATACCATTAGATGCTATCCTGTTGCTTTTTGGTATTAGAAACTATATTTTAACTATAATTTTTAGACGTTCAATTAAAATGAGCGTCTTTTTTTATGCCTAAAATAAAGAGTAGAGGTGAAATATAACTGTGCTAACATTAGGAAGTCTATTTGATGGAATAGGTGTCTTCCCCCTCTCCGCTTCTCGTAATGGAATTATACCAACATGGGCAAGTGAGATAGAAAAAGCACCTGTATCTATTACGAAACGGCATTTCCCCAACATGCTCCATCTCGGAGATATTACAAAAATAAATGGTGGAAAAATACCACCTGTTCATATCATTACATTTGGTTCTCCTTGTCAGAACTTATCAAATATAGGTAAACGAGAAGGTCTTACAGGAAGTCAATCCAGTTTATTTTATCATGCAATTCGGATTATCGAAGAAATGAGGTGTGCAACGAATGGAATATATCCAGTTATCGCTGTTTGGGAAAACGTCATGGGAGCTTTTTCATCAAATAACAGGCTGGATTTTAAGGCCGTGCTTGAGACGTTCATAAATACCGAAATTCCAATGCCTACTTCTGGAGTCTGGGCAAACGCTGGAATGGTCCGAGGGAATCATGTTGATGTCGCTTGGCGATTGTTGGATGCCCAATATTGGGGAAGACCCACGCTTGCTCAAAGAAGAAGACGTATCTTCCTCGTGGCAGATTTTGGAGGAAGACGTGCCACAGAAATATTATTTAAAGCCCGGAATTTGCAATCGTTTCCTACGTCTTGCGGAAAAAACAGGCTGTCCTCCACCAGCACCAGTCGAATATTTGTTTCAAAAACAAGGGGGAAAATACCTATCGTCCGACCCTTTCAAGAAAGACGTATGCGAAGTACCGCAAAAGAAAAAAATAAAACAGGATTCATCGGAAGTTTTGGGCGGACACATGACCCTTTTCCAACTCTGCTCGCAGGTTCCGTAAACTATTTTTCATTTTGGTATGAAGGAGAAGAACAAGAAGGTTTTATTCGACAACTTACCCCATTGGAATGTGAACGCTTGATGGAATTACCAGAGGGCTGGACAGCTTTAGGATACAAAAATGAAGCAATTAGTGATTATGCTAGATATAAAGCAATTGGAAATGCGATTGCCGTGCCATGTGCGGAATATATCATGGCTGGTATTGCGGAAAGTTTATAGTAAATCAATTTTTGAGCATGTTGGATTATTCTCATCTGATGTGCTTTTTTTATGGATTCATAGAAAGGGGAAAGTTGCACGATGTCTTTGAATGAACAAGATATATACGAAGAAAAGGTCATGGAATGGATCGATGACCATTTTGTTATGAATGAAATTGAGATTGAAGACTTTCCGTTTTTTCCTTATGGGAAATTGATCCGTGATGAAAATGGAGAAACAATGGTTGTATTATGGTGTGTGATTTATGGGCGTGTGGATTATCGACTACAAGAAGCATAGGAGTGATTGACAAATGAAAGAGTATTTTCCCCGTTCCCCTCCCCTCTCCCCTTGCTTACTAATAAATAACAAAAATTAAAACAAGAAGAGAGGTCTATATAATGGAGTTAAAACATGTCATTCCAAATATGGAAAAAACGTTTGGAAATTTAGAATATGCTGGTGAAGGTAAGGTGGAACAACGCCGTATTAATGGGCGCATGACAACATTGTCACGTAGTTATAATTTGTACTCCGATATTCAACGTGCAGATGATATTGAGGTAATCTTGCCACAAGAAGCCGGAGAGAAATTTTTTGAACATGAAGAAAAAGTGAAATTGGTCAATGCAAAAATTACCGCAGAAGGTTATAAAAAAATTGGTGATCGCGGTTTTACAAAATACATTTTACATGCTGACGATATGGTCAAAGCATAAGGAGGAAAAAACATGAGGTTAGCAGAAGGAATTGTCATTGATAAAGAAAAGACGTTTGGTTTATTAAAGTTTTCGGCATTACGTCGTGAGGTATTTCTTCAAAATGAAGATGGCACGGTATCAACAGAAGTCAAGGAACGCACGTATGATTTAAAGTCTCGTGAACAAGGTCGCATGATTCAGGTGAGTATTCCTGCTTCTATTCCCTTGAAAGAATTTTATACAATGCAGAAGTGGAACTCATTAACCCTGTCGCAGATACCGTCGCAAATGCAACATTCCGTGGCGCAGATGTTGATTGGTACATTAAAGCAGATGATTTAGTCTTAAAGGGAAAAGCTGCAACATCGACTAGTAATGTTTCAAAATCTACCCCTGATTCGCTAAAAAATTCCTTGTTCGATATTTTAGAGCAATTTAATCCAAATGCTCCACTGGAAATCTTGTTTGACTATGTACGAATTCGATTTTTAATAACAAACCCGAAGCCTATCATTGAAGATATTTTGAAATTGAAAATGGAGTACATGTTGCATGAAGATTATGCGTTTTACTCTTATATGGAACAATATGTTTTTGGAGATATCGTGGTCATGGTTTCACCCGATGAGGACAAAGGCTGTTTATTAGAACTTAAAGGAAAGGGATGCAGACAATTTGAGAATTTCTTATTAGCTCAGCAACGAACGTGGTTCGATTTTTTTATGGGCGTGTTTCGTGTTGGCAGAGTTTTCAAACGAATTGATCTTGCGATAAACGATAAGACAGGCATATTGGATATTCCGTTTCTAACAGAAAAATGCCGTCATGAAGAATGTATCTCTGTTTTTCGTAGTTTTAAAAGTTACCGTTCTGGTGAACTCGTACAGAGAATGTCCATCGAGTTCAAGCAAAAGGATTAAGACATTCGCATGCGTCGTATTTAATTAATGAATTTATTTTGGGATCTCATTCAGCCAAAAGCTATATTATAGTTGAAAAGGAAATGAAATACCAATTGCATTGTATCATTAATCGCTTCGCACTCTTGCACGAAATTGATGTTTATTATTCATCCTGCTCCATCCTTTCTAAAGAGAATCAAAAGAGTCTTAAACCGTCTGGATTTTCATTTTTCTCTTCATTGCGAAAGACATTAAATTGCATGGAGCTTTCCTTTTTTTCTTCCTGTATTTCCAGAAGATTGTTTTAATCCCATAACATGTTCAAAAGCTTCACGATAAAGACACAGGGCGCACATTCAGGGTTATCGCAAAACCATTTGCGGATCAGAATTTGCAGCTGGACCGAAAGGGTGTTCGGTAATTATGTAAGGATTCAATCGGAAAGCTCGTCAATATTCTTATCCATTTGTAAATTAATGAAGGGCAATTTGAAATCTTCTAATTCCTAAGTATAGATAGCCAATTATCTTGAAAGTAAATGGTTATTTTCCATTGACTAAATGTTCATTCAAAGATAAAATGTTGATAAACTTGAATTTTATGGGGGGATTTTAATGGATTTGTACTATGAGATTAATGGTACTGGACATCCAGTTGTTATGATCCATGGCGGAGGTACTGATTTACGGGAATGGAATTACTTGGCACCTCTACTGGCTAAGCATTATCAAGTAATTTCTGTTGATGGTCGAGGTGTTGGTCAATCACCAACTCCGAAAGACCAAGTTAACTATGTGGAAGATATGCGGTTTTTTATAGATGAGCTTGAGCTTGATAAGCCAACCATCATCGGTCATTCCATTGGTGGGCAAATTGCAACTGAATTCGCTTTAACTTATCCGGAAAAAGTCACAAACCTTGTTTTAATTGCTCCTGCTTTATCAGGATTTCAAGGTTACACAGAATATGAGCAAATAATGCAAAAGGTGATGGGGGCTGCCCCGGATGTGGAGAAGATGGTAGATTTGATGCTGCATTCTCCAATGTATCAAGTCGTTATCCATAGTCCGCAAAGAAATCTTGCCACGCAAATGCTTCAAGATCAGTTTCAACGAGTGTTGGGTGGACCTGCTTTTGAAATGATATGGCCCAATCCTCCTGCCATCGACCGATTAGAAGAGTTGACAGCCAAAACATTATTTATTATTGGCGAAAAGGATTTACCTGAAAATTTTCTTGCTCTTGAACACTTTAGAAAAATTCCAAATATCAATTTTATTGAAATACCAAATGCTGATCATATCTTGACCTTGACACATTCTGAAGCGTTAAATCAGGCAATCACTGCTTTTATGGAGGAATGAAGTTAAAATGCCACGTACACCAGAAGAGAATAATCGTATTCGCCAAGCATCCAAAGAAAAAATTAGAGCTGCGGCTATGGAGTTATTTATGAAGCAGGGATATTACGCTACTTCTATAAGCGATATAGCTAAACAAGGGGGGATTTCGAAAGGTTTGCTCTATAATTATTACAAAGGAAAAGAAGAGCTGCTTGCTGAAATGGTAGAGAGAAGAATCAGAGAAGTGGTTGAAGTCATGGAAGAAGCAACCACTTTAGAGACTGCTAGTGAACAGCTTGAATATATAGTCAATGGCGCCATTGATAACATTTATCAAAATCCGGAAGTTCATCGGTTCTATCTTCATTTGCAAACTCAGCCAGAAGCTGATGAAGAGTTGATAAAATACAGTTATCTCATTATTGAAGAAAATGCCAGGCAATTTGAGTTTCAATGTGAAATATTTGAAAGAATGGGAATAAATGAGCCGAGGAAACGGTCGCTATATTTTTCGTCCGTGCTTCAAGGCAGCATGCTGATGATATCTACCTATCCGCAGAAGTTTCCCATTGAAGAGATAAAAGCACAAATTATTCATGAATTTTGCAGATCATCTAATGTATAAAATAGATAAGGAACCTTAACAGTTCGATTAATGGTCCAATTGATGTTCCTGAGTCAAATGAAATGTGTACACACCATTTCGGTGAATGTCAGTCTGTTTCAATGTGAAAACTGTGGAGGAGAAATGAATCCAACGTACTATAAAGGAATTCATCGGCAGGTAACTTTCAGCTGTAAATGGAGAAAACAATCATGATAAAAGTCAATAAGGTTCATTACAGTTATGATTCAACCAAAATATTAAATGGCTTGAATTTGTTGGAGAGTGATCCAATCATCCTTGGACTTTGGGGGCGGAAGGGCACGGGGAAAACAACCTTAATGAAGCTGTTAGCTGGCCATTTAAAACCTGATCAAGGTGAAATAACTCTATTTGGATTTAATGCAAGAGGAACATCCATTCAGTGTGATTTGGAAGGTAAAAGATGCGTTTCGATGCGTTACGCTTTGGTGATTATTACAATCCAAATTTCGATATGAATTTTGCAAAAGAACTGTTAACTGATTTTAATTTACATGAAAACAAACATGTAACCAAACTCTCCAAAGGTATGAAATCCGCATTGCAATTTATTATTCTGCGAAAGAGTATATCAAAAGAAGATATATGCCGAAGGCATTCCAGCAACGATGTTTGGGGTTCAAGATATTCAAAAAGAGTACGAACAACTAGTGAAACTTGGAGTGAAGTTTACCATGGAACTGACAGAAATGGTGGAAGTCACAATAGCTGTCTTCGATGATACATGCGGCAATCTTATTCAGATCGCTCAGCAGAACTCATGACGAAAATGTGATGTATGAGAAGTTGTGAAAGCAGCTTTTTATTATTAGAAAAAATATTAATAGAATAGAGGTGCAATGTATGGGGGTAGAAATTTATCAATTAAGTAAGTCTTTTGGGGAAACGAAAGCTGTTAAAAATCTTAGCTTCTCTTTGAAAAAGGGGGAGGTACTCGGACTTCTTGGAAGAAACGGAGCGGGCAAGACAACTACAATTAAAATGTTGCTATGCTTATTATCACCGGATCGAGGGGAAATGAAGTGGGAAGGAAAAAGGCTTGATCAGGCAAATGTCTCAATCGGCTATCTTCCTGAAGAAAGGGGACTTTATCCGAAAACGAAGATTGTCACACAACTTCGTTATTTTGGTGAGCTTGAAGGTATGAGCCGCAAACAAGTTGATGAGGCAATTGATCATTGGCTTGAAAAACTTGAAATAACCGAATATAAAACAAAAAAAGCAAATGAATTATCAAAAGGAAACCAGCAAAAAATTCAATTAATCGCAACATTGTTACATGATCCGGAATTGATTATTTTAGACGAACCATTCAGTGGCTTAGACCCAGTAAATGCCAATCTGTTATCCTTGATCATTGAAGAGCAAATAAAAGCAGGAAAAACCGTCATTCTGTCGAGTCATCGAATGGAGCAAATTGAAAGCTTTTGCGAGCATATTTGTTTAATGAAAAAAGGAGAAGCGATCGTTAAAGGGAGATTGGATCAAATTAAACAAGATTACGGCTTCCGTAATTTAACGATTTCGAACAGTGAAGCTGTTGAAGCTGCACTTCATGATTGGAAAATACCTTTTGAAAAAGGACAAGCCGACATCGTCGTGAAAGTGACGGATGATAAAGAAGCGATTCAACTTCTCAACCGATTCGAGGAACGCTCGATCCCCATTCGCAATTTCAGGATGTTAGAGCCGACATTAAATGAAATCTTTATTGAAAAGGTGGGATAATATGGGGAAATTTATGACCGTTTTTAAGTTTCATTTGAAAGACGGATTGACTTCGAAGTCATTTATCTTCGGTAATCTAATTACAATTGTAATTGTACTTGGGATTTTTGGCTTTAGTCATTTTTCGTCGAACGGGTCAAAGGATGAAGTCGCATTCATTAATCCAACGTCCTACAAAACAAATATCGATCAGCTAAATAAAGGCCTGAATTCGGTAAAACTGTTTTTACAAGAAGAAGGCGATCTGGCGCAATTAAAGAAACAAGTTAGAGTAGGGGAGCTCGATGGCATTATCGAAATGAAAGAAAAGAACGGTTTACCCGCATTGACGTACACGTATAAATCTTTTGCTGATCAAGAGCTAGTGGCCATCCTAACTCAAAAAATCCAACAAGTAGGGATCAATAAAACAATTGCGGATTCGAACGTTAACCCGGAGGTTGCGGCTAAACTGGTAACACCCGTTCCAGTAGAAAACAAAGCATTAAAAGATACGACTGGAACAGTGGGGATCGTTTATATTTTCGTTATCCTAATGTATTTGTTAATCCTCGGTCAAGGTCAAATGATTGCAAATACCATTACTGCTGAAAAGGCATCGCGTGTTATGGAAATCATGATACCGAAAGTAAAGCCGATCTATATGATGTATGGAAAAATTCTTGTACAGTTAGTCACGGGACTAGTGCAAATTGTTATCATGCTTCTAGGCTTTCTTGCAAGTTACTCCTTAGGTTGGATTGATGGGAAACAATTTTCATTTTTCGGCTTTGATATTGATCTAAGCAATTTAACTGGAATCGTGATTGCTTCCTTTATCATTTATTTTATTCTCGGCTATCTATTATATGCGATTGGATATGCAGCAGTCGGTGCTGTCGTTAGCCGAACGGAAGACTTAGGTTCAGTTTCTTTCCCGATTATTATGTGCATCATGGTGGCTTTTTTTATCGGAATAAGCTCCATCTTTAACCCTGCATCAACACTTGTTGTTGTTAGCTCCTATATCCCAATTACATCACCGATTGTGACATTTTCAAGAATCGTATCCGGCGAAGCGGGCTATGCGGAGATGGGCATTACCATCGTCATTCTTCTAGCTAGCATTGCAATCATTAACCACTTGGCAAGTAGAATTTACGTGAACGGCGTCATGAATTACAGCGGAAAAGTGAAATTTAAAGATGTTATTCAAATGGCACAAAAACATTAAAATAAGCTATTTTACTAGTCTAAAAAAATCAGCATGGATGGAAAGGGTCGTGCACTGGATAATATCATTATCGAACGTTTTTGGCGAAACATAAAGTACGAGGAGCATTCCTGTAATGAAGAAATTTGAGGATTGAACAAAAAAGAGCCCTCTTGGTATAGTACAGGGTGTCATGATCATGACCCCGAAATTAAATAAATACCAAGGAGGACTCACCAATGAATTA
>NZ_BORB01000069.1:0-8951 GCF_018332955.1 Lederbergia ruris | reverse complement strand
TGAGCCAGGATCAAACTCTCATATAATGAAAGAAGTTTGTTTTCCTTCTCAATTGCTGGCAATGGTTCAAAACCATTTATCCATTTATTTATTGACGTTCGTTTCGTTCAGTTTTCAAAGATCAAACTCATTCGCTGTATCAGCGACTTTATTAATATAACATCTTTTAATAGATTCGTCAACACTCTTTTTTTAAAATGTTATTCTAAATCAAAGTTTTGCTTGCTGACGGTACAACTATATTATCACCAAGATATTTATACGTCAAGCTTTTAAACATAATACAATATTTGCTAATTATTATTTTAAAAAAGCAATCGATCTATCAATTATTCAAGCGATAGGTCGATTGCTATGTTATGATCCCCCCTTGGTAATAACCAATACCTCTTGTAAAGGTTGAGGGGAACTTCTTTTAAAGGATATTTTTGCCTATAGTTTCTGTTTACCAAAACGATCAGAGGATCGTTAATTTTCGTTGATTCTATTCATCCTATACCGCGGTATAACCACCATCTACTAGTAAACTTGCTCCTGTAATGAAAGATGCATCATCACTTGCAAGGAAGAGAACAGCCTTTGCGACTTCTTCCGCTTTACCTAATCGGCCAATTGGATGAAGGTTAATTAATTCCTGTTTCGCTTCTTCTGGCATACTAGCGAGTAAAGGTGTATCGATATAACCTGGGTTGACATTATTAATCCTGATTCCTTTAGATGAATACTCAGCACTTTCCGTTTGGGTCAATAATTTGACCCCACCTTTAGCAGCACTGTATGCACCTACACCAAGTTTTCCAACGACCCCATGAATGGAATCATTATTCACAATGGCTCCACCGGTTTCTTGCTTTAACATTTGAGCAATCGCATATTTATTGCAGAGGAACACACCATGTAGGTTTACATCAATAATTTTTTTCCACTCTGCAAAATCAGTTTCATGTACAAGTGTCATCCCACCAATTCCTGCATTTGCGAACAACACGTCCAAACTGCCGTATTTTTTGACCGTTTCATCGACTAATCTTTTTACTTCCTCTTCAATAGTAACGTTAACCTTCATAAAAAAGGTTTCATATCCATCCTCATTTAGTTTATCGGAAAGTTCCTGTCCCTTGTCTGACATATCTGAAATAACAACTTTTGCCCCTTCTTTAGCAAACTCAATAACGGTAGCTTCGCCAATTCCACTTGCTCCACCGGTTACAATGACTGTCTTCCCATTAAAACGTTTTGTCATAGAAATCTCTCCTCGTATTATGATATAACAAATGGAATTATACCTATATTATACCGGTATAATTTGAAAATAAACTATGATAACTTTTACAATTATGTGAATTAGTGAGCATGGATTGTCATAATGTGAGGTGAATTTAATTCTTTTTTCTCATTCATATAAAAAAATAGAGTAGAAAAACCTACTCCGAAAAACTATCTTTATTGAGACTCCAGACAGGAACTATTTCCTTTATAATTTCCTCACCACAAAGCTAGTGGCTCGCTAACACTTGGTTCTGGATAGACAGAATCTATTTTGGCTAGATCTTCTTCTGCAAGCTGAATATCTGCAGCTTTTACGTTATTGATAACGTGTTTCGTATTGCTAGATTTGGCTTCAATCCACACTCCCAATACAGGGAGTGACCATCATTACGCGGGATGGCGAGTGAATGTCGAGATTTCAATCCACACCCCCAATACAGGGAGTGACGTATGACTAAAAAGCAAGTGGAAGAAATATTTGATTTCAATCCACACCCCCAATACAGGGAGTGACGAAATGGGAGAGAAATCATTCGCGGCAGCATTGAAATTTCAATCCACACCCCCAATACAGGGAGTGACTGCGATATATTGATAGAATTAATTTCACCATACTCTATATAGTCAAAAACTTCTTGAAGTTGTCTATTCAGTCCTTTCACCTAACAGTATTTAGGTAAAATGATTGATATTTGAGTGCGAACCTCACGGTGTTTCTATGTTCACTTGACGTTCGCACTCCTGGCTTTTCTTTTTTCGCTTAGATTCACCATAACTTCTTTTCAATTGTATCAAAACGTAACAATCTCATGTAATGTTACTCCATTTGGTAGTTCTCTATCAATTAAAACCTGATAATCTGTAGAAGAACGTGGAACGTTAACTTCGTCCTTTTTCTTAATATTAATTTTATCAAATAGTAAGTGAGAAGGTGCATTTCCGTATGTATTAAACAATAACTTAATTTCAATCCACGCACTTGTATTAAGTGCGATAGTGATATAACGCTTTTTTACATGAGAAATTGTATCACCATCAATCTTCTAAGTAAATAATACATGTTTTATTATAATCCTAAAAGGGAGAATGGATATATTAAAACTTTGAGGCTTACATATGTTATAAAACTCTTATAAAAATTTTTATCCAACATGCAACTGACAGCCCTAATTGATCAGCAGCATTAAAAATACCAAATCACTCAATATTAGAGTAGTTTGGTATTATTTTGCCCCCTTAAATAAATTTTCCACATGAAAACAATCAAAACGCATGGATTCTAAAATGTATTTAAGGGTTTTGCGTTTAGTAAATCATTTTATTCTTTTTCCACGGAATATCTGACCTGTTTAAAAGTGACAATATCTCCTGATTCTTCGTCGTTGCTGGTTTGCAGTAATTGCACTTTTGGATTGTAATCTGTCCTGCGTGCATCTTTAATATCACTGATATCTAACGTATATACTTCATTATTTTTGATTTTTCCTTCAAAAACGTCCTCATTCGCCACAGAAATAAAAGTCGTTTTGTTCTCGTCGATACCTGTCATCTTGATTTCAATTTCAGTATCTCCCTCAGTGATGGTTGGTGTCACTAAATCAAGTGTTCCTTGACCAGTATCACTGTTTACTGCAACCTCCAAGCTACTTCGTTCTTCTTCTCCCAAAAGTTCTTCTGAATGAAGAAGCTGCGAGCAGCCCGCCAAGGACAAAAATACGATCATAACGAATAGGAACCTACCTAGATATTTCATGCTTCTTCCTCTTTTCTCCATATTCTCTATATCCTTATTTTACCGTACGAAAAAAATGATACAATCAGTCCCCCGACGTATTTCTTATTAATTATTCATGATTCATATATATAGGATTATGGCCAATTAATTAAGAATAATGGTGAAGCTACCAATGGGACTATTGTGTTATGCTGTAATTGGAATAGGCAGTATATTTACTCTACGAAATGAGTTAATATGTAATAAATCGTGGAACTGAGGTGCAAAATTGTGGCAAATGTTAGTCTTTCTCCAGATCCATACGAAAAAAAGGAAAGTTTTCTCTCTGCTTATAGTGGGTATTACTTTTTTATCGGGGCGTTGGTTCATCTCTATAGTATTGCCAATATCTTTTTTGTGTACATAAATGATACATCGCGTTTGTTTGCCATTTTGTTGTGGGGAAGTTATTTTATTGTGACTGCTATTCCTGCATATGTAGACTATCGTTTTCAAGACAATATTCGATTGGCAACTTATTCGTTTGTGTTCACTACAGGTCTATGGTCAATGGTGGCGATTAATTTATATGGAATACAGGCGCTAGCGGATCATCCTTTTTACCAAGAGCTCTATATCAATCTCCTGTGGATTCAATTGTTGTTCATTTTATTTTCATGGATCAAGTGGATCCCAGTTCGGACACGAGAAAGAATAGCCCGTATAGTCACCATTATCCTTGGCGCATTTATGATGTTTCATATGTTAGGGATTTTTGCTTCCACCCAAGGCAAGGGGATTTATGCATTTTTGTTTGGGAAAGAAGTAGCGGTGGCCCTCATATGGCCAGGCATCGCCCTTTTTTTCTCTGGATTTTGGACGCGTTTGATTATGGGCACAGGCATAGACTTAGACATTACGCCAGAAGAGCGAGCCCGAAGGATGGCAGAAGAGACAGCACGCGAAGAGGCGAAGAAAAGAAAACCATCAGAAGAAATGCTATCAAGTGGGCGTTACCTGGAGTATGGAGAGTTGGATTATTACATTTCTGAGGAAATAAGCAGTTATCGGGAAAAGGGATCAAAGACGTTTGAAGATGTAGAGTTTTTATATGTAGAGAACGGTGTCCGTTATTTTAATCGCTTGGATTGGAGTCCAACAAAAGAAATGATTTTGTACAAAGAGAACGGACAATGGTACTGTCAAACAACTGGGCAAGAACCTGAACGAGTGTTGTTGCCAGAGCATTTAGAAGAAGAAAAGCAAGAATTTGAAATCGATAAACGTGAATATTTAGAACAAGCGATTGAATACAGACGTATAGTCCCGTACTTTGTACAAATTCCGAGTGATATTGAAGAGTCCGAGATCGACAGAGGATAAAATTGTATTTTTGAAAAAGCTATTATCGGGGGACACACATAAAGTCCAACCATCAGGACTTTCAACTGCATACTCTGCTCCAGTTGACAAAAAGGGCTCAATAGTAATGACCATACCTTCTTTCAGTACACGTTTATCATCTTTGCTATAAAAAGGCAAAATATCGTTAGGTGTCTCATGTAGAGATTTTCCAATACCATGACTACATAGATTCATAATTACTTTGTACCCGCTTTTTCGGGCTTCACTTTGAATAATTCTCCCAATTTCATTCAATTTCACACCATGACTAAGCGAAGAAATAACCTTCATCATGGTATTGTGTGTATGATCGTAAAGTCGCGTTAAAGAAGGGTTATATAAAGGCACCTGGAAGGAATGTCCTGCATCGGCAAAATACCCCCCAGTTCAGCGGAAACATCAATATTTATTAAGTCACCTTCTTGGCCAAGCTTATAAAAGAATCGAGGTGTAGAATGGTTATTCTTGGAGTTATTACTCTTATTTTATTCATTACTTTCCTAGCATTTTATTTAACAGATCCTAGACGAATGATAAACGGTTTTCTATTTAACCTGCTTTTTTGTTCATTTCTTATTTTTTGTGGTTATGTAGGATTCAGCTCAGATATTATGATTTTTAAGCTAATCGCTCTTATCCCGACTGTTTTATTTCTACTTTTTATCTCAGCATTTGGATTATTCGCTCTAGGTATAGGATTGTTTTTAAATGGCCGAATCCTGATGAAAAAAGAAAGCCGCCGTTTTGCCAACAGTTTAACATTCATTTTAGGTATCTTTCTTCTGGTATTATTTTTATTTCGCATCGTGAATCCTGAGCGTTTTTTGCCCGATTATTTGGAACCTTTATACGGCGGGGCTTACTTAATAGTCGTTTATTTCTTTTTACACTTAACCAATTTTTTAACTGCTTATTTTTTGTATCAATTTAACAAACCAAAATATAACCAAGACTTTATCATCGTGCTTGGCAGTGGTTTAATTAACGATAAAGTGCCGCCGCTCCTTGCCAGTCGAATTAATAAGGCAATTGATTTTTATTGGAAACAAGTGGCTGCCACTTTCCCACCTATCATACTTTTTTCTGGTGGACAAGGGCCGAATGAAAACCTTCCTGAAGCGGAAGCCATGCAAAAGTATGCTGTAGAGAAAGGAATTCCTTCTGAGCATACATTGACAGAAACTCGTTCAGTTAATACATTCCAGAATATGCTTTACTCAAAACAAATAATGGATTCAATAAAAGGAAGCCAATATAACAGCATCTTTACTACAAACAATTTCCATCTATTCAGGGCCAGCTCATATGCAAAAATGGCCGGCCTAAAGAGCCAAGGAATTGGTTCGAAAACCGCATTCTACTACTGGCCAAATGCAATGATTCGAGAATATATCGCCATCATTGTGATGCAACGTAAACGTCATACCATTGTAGTGGGGACGATTTTAGGAGTTTCTATCCTTTTAACCCTTCTTTTTGTTCTATTTAATTAACCAATGCAAAAGGGGCTGTCCAAAAAAGTCAGTGAAAACTGACCTTTTGTGACACCCCTTTTAATTTTCCCCAATAAAGGCAACAAAAAAATTGTCACTTCTAGTAAAATGACAGTACCACACAATCACTAGGAGAATGGTTTGTGTTCAGCATTGATCTTTAACGAACTAACTATTTTCATGGAAATCTCATTTTATATTTTATGTCGTCATCTTCAAACCAACTACGGCTATTAAAATCATCCCTATAAATACAATTGGTCTCCAATCTTTTGGTTCTCTATAAAATAGCATTCCCAAAAGCGTGACTCCCACTGTCCCAATACCTGTCCATACGGCATAAGAGATCCCCATAGGAAGTTCTTTCATTGCTAAAGCTAAAAGACTAAAACTCACGATAAACCCAAAAAGCACGATTAAATACGATTTTAAGTTTTTGTGTTTGACTATTTGATTTATGCCTGTTACTGCAACTACCTCAAAAGCCCCAGACATAATAAGATATATCCAAGCCATTATGCCGCACCTTCTTGCTTATTAGATTCAGTGGTCACCAATTTCAATCCCATTACCCCACATATTTTCCTTTTCAGAGAACAAGCGAATAGGCAAAAAATCTGGAGGGGAAAAACGTGATGTTCTTCTCCTCCAGATTTATTTAAGGGAATTACGGGACAGCCTTACGCGCATCCTGTCTGCCTTATTATTGTTTAATTGGAATACAACAATACATTCATAGCTTGAGACTCCCACGACTAAAGTCGCAAGCCCTAAACCTTACAGTTTTCCGGGTGGGATTCTTGAATGACTAAACGTTCGCAGTCCATTTCTGTTTTGAACAGCCTTCAAGATGAAGGTATCTCATTACCCCTCCTAAGACAGTGCATATAGCATCTTAGGCTGATTGACTATTACCATCAATCACAGGTGCGTATCGAATATTCATAGCACCGACTAAATCGCGATGTTTTTCGAATCCACATTTACACTTATATTTGCGGTCTTGTGCCTTATTTTTTTCAAAAGACATGTTTGACTTGTGTATGCAGGATCCACATATTCAACTTTCATTCCCTCTAGATTCGCTTTGTATTCAATGAATTTTGATAGGCGGTAAAATGACCAATTGTGCAGATTCTTTTCGTTTTTACGGCTTGTTCTTGCCGTCTGTCTAATGTTCGCTAATTTTTCTAAGCGAATGACAGAAATCTTATTTTCTTTTGCAAAATCAATGATGGCACGACTAACCTTATGGTCTTGGTCTTTCATCCAGCGTTGTTCCTTATCTTTTGAATTGCGAATAGCATTTAATTTTTTCTTTTTGCCTAATGTTTTGCGTTCAGAACGGAATTTTCGCTTCACGTATTTATTTTGTCTGCCATTACCAAAGAAGCGTACCTTTTCATCATCTGTCACAGCCACAGCAGGTACTTTTAAGCCTAAGTCTATACCCATGACTTTTAAATCTGTTCCTTGAATGGTAGGTATAGTAACAGAAATTTGGGCAATCCATTTATTCGCTTTCTTTGTGACACGCAGTGTACCTAATTTGTGTGTTAGCAAATCGAAATTACGGTGAATGATACGGTTGTGTTTGTTCTTCTGTATTCGTTCATATACCTATTGCATTAGTTTTCTGTATAAACTGCAACGGAAATACAATAAATATAGAGCGAAATTTTCAGATACTTGAAGCACCACAAAACCTTACGTTTTTTAGCGGTACTCCGTATCTGACCTCACTCTCATCCTACCCCTAAAGGGGGTGCTATCGCGCCGTAGGGGGCTTTCCCGTTCGGAAAGTCGGTAATTACTACCTAACTGATGTTGCATTCCTACCATACGTCATAAATCGCCAGACCTTTTCGAATGGCCCCATCTTAAAGAATTTAAACCAAATAACGCTATAAATTATTTGAATCGTAAAGATGATGATTGAAATGATAACACTGTTTATTGGCGACACAACTTCAAGGCCCATTAGAGAGATAATGGCCAGTCCAATGAAACTTTGTGCCAAATAATTTGTAAACGCCATTTGCCCAACACGGGCAACCGGCTGCAGAAGTTTTGCAATACGTTTGTGTTCTAAGATTACAAATAGACTCGATAAGTACAAATATGTTGTCGGTATTGTACCTAAAGCAATGATTTCATGAAGATGTTGATCATTGCCTTGTGATGCGAACCAGATCCAAATAGAAAAACCGATAAACAATGGAAATGTAATAATTTGAAGCCACCTTATTTGAGTGGACAAATCACCTATTTTTTGAATCCAATTCGCTTTAGCTGCAAGAAATCCTGATAAAAACATGATGAAAATGGTAATGGTATCACTCCCAAGAAAGGCAATAACGTTTGAAAAGACTCCCATACCTGGAGCAAGAATTTTTAATAGTTGTGATAGGATAAATACAGTTATGATTCCACCAAGCCACTTGCTAATCGTCGACACCTTTGCCCGATAAAATGGAATCAGAAGGAAACCAATAACGGCATATGCTGCTAGAATGGAACCCCAAAAAAACAAGATGTGAATAATGCCAATTAACAACAGAGCTAATAAGCGTCTGGCAAAACGCCAGCGTGGCTTATCACCGCGACTTTCAGCACGTGAGGCAAAAATATAAAACCCCACACCAAATAGAAAAGAAAAAATGGAAAAGAATTTTTTTTCGACAAAAATTTGAATGAAGGATTCTATCATTCCATTCAAACCGTTATAATCAGGCAGCTGAACGTTATCGGTAATAACCTGAAATGCCTTAACATTAATAAACAAGATCCCAAACAAAGCAAGACCACGGATAATATCTAAGGAAATAATTCTTTCCTTTAGTGTAATGGATGGATTCATACTCTAATTTACTCCCTTTAATAAGTAGTTTCTATTACAAAACTAGTATAGCGACCCAACCTTAAAACATTTTAATGTAAACCTTTGGATCTACGTCAATATTTAGGACACATAAAAGTTAATTTTTTTCATTGTGCTTCGAAACTTATTTAAATGTGTATTTGAAGGCTTGACATGGAGCCTCTGTGTGCGTGGTGATTTGCGAAAGACG
>NZ_BORB01000068.1:0-10478 GCF_018332955.1 Lederbergia ruris | reverse complement strand
ATGGTCCAACAGGAAGTGTAGTTAATTATTGAGTTGTTAGCAAGTGGCTTTTTCTTTTATGCATAGCCCTATAGGCCATGCATAAAAGAAGTGCCATAACCTACATTTTTAGTTTGCCATAAACAACATTAAGCCTAAAAGTTGCCCATCATTTCGAGACAGAATGCATACGAAGCCCTGTAGCCAAGTTCGAAAATGATGATTTGCTTTTTACCTATTACAAATGTGGATTTAAGTTCTATCACGACGGGATACCTTATAGTATAGCATCACCGGACAATCGCTGTTACAAGGGAAGAGTGTCAAAATTCTTCAGCAAACAACGAAGGTAGAAAACTTACTAATAACAAAATTATAGAAGACCTACATGCCTAAAAGGCTTATTATTTTAGGGGGAATTACACAATGCCCCTCCTTCAGCCGAAAATATTAGAGAGGAGGGAGTTTTAATGGAATTTATTACAGATATTTCGGTGTTGGTGGAAAACGGTGGAGAGAAGTCTCAACATCATTTTGAAAAAGAACATGTTGGAATTACTAGAGCTACAAAACTTTGGATTGTAAATGTTAGCGGGAAGGAATCCGATTTATCTGAAAATTTAAAATTGTGACATAGACTTGATAAGTCTCAAGGTAGCGCATCGTACTATACGATCAGCACTAGTGAAATGACTCCTGTTGAGCGGAGCAGAAATTACTTTGTAACAAAGATAAACGATGAAGACCAAGCTATAACGTTTGAATGGACAGGTTATTAAGCATCTCACATGAGGCGTTTTTTGTGATTAGATGATAAATAAGTTAAAGGAATTCCTCTTCTTTTGTCGAATGATGTAGGTAAAAGGGAGGGGGATAATTTGGAACAATTTAAAGATCTACTTAAGAAATATTCAGCTTATATCTTAGCGTACTTATCTGTAACAGGTTACTATATAGCTTACAGCTATAAAAATGGTTATTATGAGTATTTTAAAATACCTAACATATTTCTAAATGATATTAGTTTAATTGACATCATAATATCGATATCCGCAGTCATAACTTTTATGACTTCGATAATAGCTATCTTTTTTAATCATCGTCCCTATAATGATGATGAAAAGATCACCTGGAAAACAAGGTTAAATAAAAATGTTATATTGCTATCGTTATTGCTTGTTTCTGGTGCGTATTTTGATTCATTATTACTCAAAATAATATTAGGGATTACCATAATTGGCATAGGTGTGTATAATTTTATTTTCCCATTAATCTTTCAACGAAAAGTTAAAGGATATAATAACAAAATTCATGCTTATTTTAAAAATGATAATTCCATGAGTTTCTGGGAAATTTTTGAATTCAAATTCAAATACCAATTTATAACACTTGTGCTAATTCTACTTCTTCTGACCTTTACACTAGGGAAAATTATATACTTACTTGGTTACCAAAATGCTATGAATGAAAAATCCTTTGATGTAGCGACCATAGATGGTAGCAAATATATTCTATTTAAATTAAACGATAATGAAGCTATAGCCACTCGCTTTAAGGAGGATACTATTTCAAAAGAGTTCCAACTTATATCCAACAGAGAACTAGTGATAAAGAAGGAGAGAATTAAGTCTTTAAAAATTGAAGATGAAGATGATTAAAATTACAATTTAATAATTATGCTAAACATAATAACGCCCTTTAGTGATGGTAGTATAGTTCCAGAGATACATCTTAGTTAAGTGATAATATAATAACTGGGAGATGTGTTAAATGGATAACAAAAATACAGGCAAAAAATTTAATGTAGACTTTAAGAAGACAGTTGTTGATCTCTATCATTCCGGAAACTCAGCAAAAGACTTAAGCAGCACAATATGGCGTATCTAAAGTAACAATCTACAAATGGATTAAAGCTTATACCCCCACTGGTAGACGCCATTTTAGAAAGAATTATGCAAGATTCTTACAACGTAAGCGTTAAATAGAACCCATTGAAAAATATAGGTGGGATCTATTTGACTCTTACCCTGCTACTACTAACTCATCAAGTAATTCAGGTGATCTAATATATTTTACTTTATTGTATTTGGCGACACGCGTGAACCCCAAAGGCATTGGAAATCCTCTGTTTCTGTTTCCCAGATGCGCCCATTAAAATAATGTTATGATGGTTTTAAATGTAATTCCCTATTGCTAGCTCTTCAATAGCTGCCGTTTTCTCGTTAAATGTCACTTAAAACAACCAACCTCTGTATAATAATGTCATGCGTTGCGCACGACATTAAATTATACAGGAGGCTTATTCTATTAGTGGCTCTAAAATCCGCACTTACAAAAGTAGAAATAAAAAAGGGGAAAGATACTTCATACTTTGTAATTATGTATACAGTTTTTTACTTTGAATTAAAAGAAAGGAATAAGGTGTTAACACTATCGCTAGCTGCAGAGAATTGGCTCGGTTCCACTAAAAAGGGTAAGATTGATCTGGAATTTAGGGATTTAAAAGAATCACCACTAGAAGAGCAAGTTGGAGATATTATATACCAGATGTTTGTTGTTGGAAATAGGTTATATGCGAAATACAAAATAGAAGAATTGGTACAGGGCAGGAACGGAAAAGAAAGAGGAAATTAGAACAATTAAGAAATGATGAGTTAGAGGAAGTTAAGGAACTTACTCAGGCCGTCTCAGACTGGGATAAGGCAAGTAAGATTAGAGAATTTGAAACAAAGATATATAAGTATAATAATGAAGAGCAGAAGGAACAACTCTTGAAGTGGTTAGATTGGGCAAAAGATAAAGCTGATTGGATTGATCCTTTAACAGAAAAGGAAGATGGGCTTTTGGGGAAGAGTGTAAGTCTATTTGAACAGATCTTGCAAGAGCAGAAATAAACTTAATTAGTTCTTGAATATTACACTTTAGTATTATGATTCTGATTAAATCCAGAATATTACTAATTCGGTGGAGTTGTCTTGTGAATAGATATTTTATCAAGTCTTTTTCCTGCTGTTTCAATGGTAATTCTGGTTTGTCCACGAACCTAGTATTTTTCAATCTAGCTAATGCTTTATCGGTTCTAGTAAGGTACACAAGTTTAGAAGAATAGGTTTATTGACGGTCAGCACATGTCGCTGTCTCTAGTCTTGAAAAGTCCAAGTAGAGAGGGGGTGCTACGAGTGTGAGTTTTTCAAGCCCTGGTTTTAATGATCAGCTTTTCTACGCTGATCGTGGCGATCATCGATCTGATTTTAGACAGAAAATAACCCGCCCATAAGCCTGCAAGCAGTAAGTGGATTGTTCCGAAAAATTGCTGATAAACGGTTTTTCTTGCACTAATACGATCGTTTGGTGCTTAACACACCAAGTGGTCTTTTTATTATATTTGCATTATGACATAAATAAATTAAAAAATAAAGAAAATGTGGGACTAGGCCTGTTTTTATTTATATAAAATGAGATGCGGAGGACCCAGCGCTACCGGAAAAGCCACATATTAATAATGCAACTGGCAAGGCAGAAAAACAAATCTTCCCATTTCAACTTTATATAGTTTAGCGTAAACTCTTATAAATTGTTTTTTGATATACTGGTGTATAAATAGAGTATACGCCTAACGTTATCAAGCTAATAAAAACACAAAAGGATTGTGGTTTTTCTGATTCCTCACTATATTTTGTTAGACACCTGTAGAATTTAAAATGCAAGTAAACTAACATGAATAAGTTTTCAGTGTCTTCAAAGTATGCTAGGCATTATAATCTTTATGATTTAAAATAAATAGAAAAAACAATATAGATTAGGGTGATTAATTTGAAAGTTACAGCTAAAATGATTGCAGAAGAATTAGGGATATCTACCGCGACGGTAGATAGAGTTTTAAACAACCGAAAGGGAGTTAGTGAAAAAACGATTAGAAGAGTGAAAGCGAAGGCTAAGGAAATGGGCTACAGACCCAATACAGCGGCAAAGTTTTTAGCTACACAAAAAAGAACGGAGGTAGCATTTATTTTACCAGTCTTTCCAGAGTACTTTTGGGATGAAATTGAATCAGAAATAAATGCTGCTTCTGAATTATACAAGGATTTTGGTTTTGTCGCGCATGTTCATCGGGTAAATGCAATTCCCGATAAAATTCGACTTGATTATTTTAAAAAGATCATAAAAAATAATCCTTATGACGCTTTAGTTATTGCCCCACATGATTCAACTCCATTTATTGATGTTATAAACGAGGGAATTAATAAAGGGATTCCAATTTTTACAATTAATAATGATGTACCGGAAAGTAAAAGGATCTTTTATGTAGGCGGGGATTATTATTCTGCGGGTTATTTAGCCGCTGAAATTATTTATCTGTTTTCAAAAAAATTAAAAGATGTTGTTATTATTAGGGATGAGGATAATACTTTTCAAATGATAAATAAAGAAAAGGGATTTAGAGAGTATTTTCACCAAAATAGAATAAATGTAAACATCCATACTGTTTGTACAAACGGCTGGGATAGCCAATTAGGCGGAGACAAAATAATAAAAACATTAAGTTCTACTGATGCTATATACGTTGCTAGCGGTATTCTTGGAGAAGTTGCGGAATACATAGATGATCATATTCATGGCGGGAATAGAATAGTAGTGGGACACGATATGAGTAAGGAAATCTATTTTTACCTACAAAAAAATATCATAAATTCAATTATTTGCCAGGATCCGGCTAGCCAAGCATTTCTAACCGTTAAAAATGTATTTGAATATTTAGTGTTGGGAGAAAGACATATAAACTCAGAAACAATTATTAAATTAGAGATTGTAACAAAGGCAAATGCAAAATACTATATTAATTTTGAAAAATCACCAAAAAAATGATTGACGTACATCATTATAACGGTTACACTAGCAATTAATAAAACGCTTACCTTACTGAATAGAGTGACAAGGGTAAGTTTTCCCTTTTTACAGAAAAAAGATATACGTACATCATTTGTTGTGGACTGTTTATATTTCTCCCAACCAAATGACGTCTTCTTCAATCATTTTTAAATTTAAAAGACAAGGGTGAGGCATATGGAAAAGTTAAAAGCAATTCAAGTAGGAGCTGGAGGATTTGGTAGTTCATGGACAGAAATCCTTGATCAATTTGAAGATGTGGAACTAGTTGCAGTTGTCGATGTAATGCCTGAAAATCTTGAAAATGTCAAAAAGATAATAAAAAATAATCGAACAGAATTCTTTACAAATCATTTAGAGGCATTTGAAAAGGTTAAGGCAGATATTGCTGTTATTATCACCCCTCCACAAACACATAAAAAGTTGGCGCTTGACGCACTTGAGCATGATCTAAATGTATTTATGGAAAAACCAATCGCCCATACATTCGAGGATGCAATGGAACTACTAGAAAAATCAAGAGAATATCAAAAGTTTGTCATGATAAGTCAAAACTACCGATGGAGACCAGAGATTGCAGCAGTTAAAAAAGCGGTGGATGAAGGACTCGTCGGGGAAATCGAGTATGTTGAATGGGATTTCCGACGTGCTACTAAATTTGGTGGTTGGAGAGACCAATATAGCGAAATTTTAATTGAAGATATGAGCATCCACCATTTTGATTTATTACGCCATATTCTTAGTCTAGAACCAACAACCGTTTTTGCGAAAAGCATGAGACCTTCTTGGAGTTGGTTCAATGGTAATGGCGTTGCAAGCGCTATTATGAAGTTTGACAATGTGCTTGTTAATTATTTTGGGTGCTGGGTAACTCGAGGAAAAGAAACTTCTTGGAACGGTGAGATTAAACTTGTGGGTAATAAAGGTGTCATTGAATTAATAAATGACAAACCATTAGCAACATTGGAGAATGGAACTACAATTGAGCTAGATTTAGTTACATTAGAGCATGAAGACAGGGAGTATTCTATTTTTGAAATGGTTAATGCGATAAAGGAAAACAGGAAACCTAGTACGGAGTTGGCCGATAATATTAATAGTTTTGCCATTGTTGGGGCTTCATTAGAATCTATTAAGCAATCAAAAGAAATCGTGATTCAAGATTTTCTTAAAAAATGAGGAAAAGGAGACTCAAAAAATGAAAAGCAAAATATTTTTACTTCTCACTGTTTTTTGCTTGCTCTTATTGCCTGCATGTAGTTCTGGGGATAAAAAAAGTAATGGGAACGAAGGTTCAGACAAGCAAGTAGTCATTAAAGTTTGGGACTACTTGGCTCCAGATGCTGCATCAGGAAAGGAGCAAGTAGAGCTTATTAAGAAATATGAGGAAGAACATCCGAATATTAAATTTGATAGGACGTATATCCCGTTCGCTGACTTGAAAACCAAGCTACTTCAAGGAGTGGCAGGAAATGAGCTTCCTGATATCGTAGTGATCGACAACCCTGATCATCAATCTTTTATCGAAGCGGGAGTATTTGCTGATCTTACACAAGAAATTGAAGATTGGGGACAAGCTGATCAATATTTTGAAGGTGCAATGGCGTCCGCAATGATGGATGGAAAATATTATGGTATTCCAAACAACAGTAATGCATTAGCCATTTATTACAACAAAGATATGTTTGAAGAAGCAGGTATCACAGAACTTCCGAATACATGGGATGAGTTAAAAGAGGTTGCCCGAAAGTTAACAAAGGATGACGTAAAAGGATTTGCAATGTCTGGGACTAAAAGTGAAGAGGCTACCTTCCAATTCCTACCTTACCTTTGGCAAACAGGTGCCGATTTAGATTCTTTTGGTAGTGATAACGCAAAGAAAGCATTGTCTTTTATTCAAGATTTAGTATCTGAGGGTTCACTATCGCAAAATATGGTTAATTGGGATCAAACAGACGTCTTAGTTCAGTTCCAAACGAAAAAAGCGGCGATGATGGAAAATGGTCCTTGGCAAATTCCGAGATTAAAAGAAGAATCACCAGATATAAACTTTGGAGTATTCACAATGCCATACGATAAGCAACCAGCCTCTGTCCTTGGAGGAGAAAACTGGGCAATTACCGCAAATGCAGAACATAAGAAAGAGGCTTGGGATTTTATTAAATGGACTCAACAACCTGAAATCCTTGGGCCCATGCATGAAATTGGTGGAAGATTGCCAAGTAGGAGAGACATTGCGGCGGATGAGCAATACAACTGGGCTCAAGATGAACATGTTAAAGTGTTTATGGAACAATTAGAATCAGCCAAGCCCCGCGCTTATGGTTCAAAATATCCTGAGATTTCGACCAATATTCAGGAAGCCATTCAACGTGCGATCGCCGGTGAGGATGTAAATACCGTAATGGATAATGCTGCGAAAAAGATAGAGCCTTTATTGCCATAAAAATGAATGGGAGAGGGGATTTTCTCTCCTGTTTGTTAAAGGAGGTTCAAGATATGCAAGCTTTTAAAAAGAGTTTACCGCTTTATCTTTTTATGCTACCAACGATTATTTTTGTTATCTGTTTTATGTTATATCCGATTTTTTATAATATCATTGTTAGTTTTCAAGATTTAACCATTATGAATTTGAAAACAGGTGGTTCGTTTATTGGCTTTGATAACTATTTAGAAGTTTTTAAATCTGAAAAATTCCCTATTGCGACCAGGAATACGTTTATTTACACGATTTCGTGTATTATTTTACAAGTGTTTTTTGGGTATTTATTGGCGCTATTTTTCAATATGGAATTTCCTTTGCGAAATTTCTTTCGCTCTTTATTTCTTCTAGCGTGGATGACCCCGTTAGTCATTACAGGGAATCTGTTTACATGGCTACTTGATGTTGATTATGGAGTTATTAATTACTTATTAATGAACCTTCATATTATTAGCCATCCTATTAACTGGCTTGGGCAGGAAAGTACGGCTTTAATAGCTGTTATTTTTACAAATGTTTGGGTTGGTATTCCGTTTAATATGATACTTATTTTGGCGGCCCTACAATCATTACCTTCAGATGTATATGAAGCGGCTAAAATGGATGGGGCGAATAAGCTACAAATATTTGCAAAAATAACGATGCCACTTTTAAAACCGACACTTTTAGTCATTATCATGCTAGGAATTATTTATACATTTAAAGTATTTGATATTATTTTGATTATGACTGGTGGCGGACCAGTGAATGCTACTCAAGTATTACCATTCTTTGGATATGAACAAGCTTTTATTAACTTTAATTTTGGCGCAGGTGGTGCGATTGCAACAATTATTCTAGTGATTTTGATGTCCCTATCACTCGTATATCTTTATTTAGCTAGGAAGGAGGAGTCTGTATGAGAAAATATACAATAAAACAGTATCTATTGTTTGTAGTCGCCCTTCTCATTACAATGGTCTTCCTATTTCCTATTTATTGGATGATTGTAACATCGGTTAAACCAATTCAAGATGTGTTTGCAACACCACCGATGATTATTCCTGAAACGATCAGTTTTGATGCCTATGTGAAAAATTTAATTACGGATACAAGTTTGTTACCTTATATAAGAAATTCAATGATTATCGCCGCAGGAACAGCAGCATTTACATTGATTATTGCATTACCTTGTGCTTATGCAATGGCAAGGTTTCGTCTTAAAGGGGCATCAATTTTATTATTAGTTTTATTGGTTACACAAATGATACCTGGAATTATGACAGCGATGCCTTTATTTATCATGTTCAGCAAATTTGATATTTTGAATAGTTATGTAGCCTTGATTATTGGGAATACAACGACAGCGCTTCCTTTTGCGATTATTGTAATGAGGCCATTCTTTCTATCCATTCCAAAAGGATTGGAAGAGGCTGCGATTGTCGATGGGTGTAACAGATTTACGGCTTTCGTAAGGGTCATTTTGCCACTTACAAAGCCAACCGTTTTAACAGTTGCGACATTCGGATTCTTATTTGCCTGGGGTGATTTAATTTTTGCCTTAACCCTAGCAACAGATGAAAAAATTCGACCGTTAACCATGGGAATAACGAAATTCATTGGTCAATACGGAACACAGTGGGATAATTTAATGGCCGTTTCTACGATTGCCGCAGCGCCAATTATTATCGTCTTTCTATTGTTGCAAAAATATATTATTAATGGAATTACAGCAGGTTCAGAAAAATAAAAATTGGGAGTGTTAAATTATGAAACTAGGTGTATTTGCGGTATTATTTTCAAAAAAAACTTTAGATGAAATGCTAGATTACATTAAAGCAAAAGGTTTAGATACAGTCGAAGTAGGGGCAGGCGGATATATTGGAGATGCTCATTGTAAACCAGCGGATTTACTAGCGGATGAGAAAAAGTTAGAACAATTTAAACAAGCGTTTGAATCTAGAGGAATTACCATTAGTTCACTAAGCTGTCATGGCAATAACTTGCATCCAAATAAGGAAATTGCAGACGAACATCATTATACTTTCGTCAATACTGTGAAGTTGGCTTCTAAATTGGGTGTTAAAAATGTTGTCACGTTTTCGGGCTGCCCAGGTGAATCTGAAACTTCACAACATCCAGTATGGATTACATGTCCATGGCCGAATGATTTTTCGGAAGTGGTGGAATGGCAATGGGAAAATAAAGTGATCCCTTATTGGAAGGAACAAGCTAGATTACTGGAAGAATATAATGTGAATGTAGCCGTTGAGCCACATCCGGGGTTTGTTGTATACAATACGGAAACGATTCTTCGTCTTAGGAAGGAATGTGGTGAAAGAATCGGTGCGAACTTTGACCCAAGCCATTATTTCTGGCAAGGGATGGATCCTGTAAATAGTATTAAAGCTCTAGGGGACGCTTTATTCCATTTTCATGCAAAAGATACACGGATTGACCCATTAAATAACTCACTAAATGGAGTTCTTGATACAAAATCATATCGTGATATTGCAAATCGTTCTTGGGTTTTCAGAACGGTCGGATATGGACATGGGGAAGAGACTTGGAGAGAAATTATCAGTGCCCTTCAAACTATCGGTTATCAAGGTGCCATCAGCATTGAACATGAAGATGGACTCATGAGTGTAGAGGAAGGATTTACAAAAGCAGTTGACTTTTTAAAGGATTTGCTTATTAAAGAAAGTGCAAAGGACTTATGGTGGGCCTAACAAATAGTATAATAGGTATATAAGGTTGTCCATTCTAAGAATGAGGCTAGGTCAAACCTCAGTAACTAAAAGGGTGGTACTCGCCAATAAATTGGTGAGTACCACCCTTTTTTAGTATGCTCGGGAGTCAGATAATCTAGTGGTTCAAATCCATCCTCGTTCTTATGAATGTTATTAGATGTTTACTGTTCTGGACTTATCTTGATGTATTAATTAAAAAGCCCCGTGCAATTAGGGATGTCCATGCGTCTCAATCTTCTGATATTCTAGATGTGTTAAGACGCGTTCATCGTATGTATTTGGCAAGTGTAAAATGCATGAAACGGCAGCCCTTTTTGTAAACCACTTGCCAACCTCTAATTTTTCATCATCATAGACTCCTTCATTCGTTTACTTTCACCCCCAAACAGAATGAGGTG